>CAMNBY010000153.1 GCA_946533615.1 uncultured Clostridia bacterium | reverse complement strand
CTCTTGCAATTCTTGAAGGCGCTGGCGCCGACCTGTCTTAGGCTGGTATTCACGGTGATGCTCTTCATGCTCTCGCAGCCGCTGAATGCGGAATCACCGAGGGTGGTAACATTACCGAGGAGTATCATGTAAACGATGCTCGTGCAGTTCTCGAAGGCGCTCTGCTGAACAGCATTCACCTTCTCGGGAAGGCTGATGGTGTCAACGGGCTTGCCGTTATCGATCATACCTGTAAGGCTCTTGCAGCCCTTGAAGCTTGAAGCGCCGACTGTCGCGAAGTTCGTAGCGCCCGAAGAATCCTTGATGAAGTTCAGATACTTGAAGGTCTCGCAGCCGTTGAACGCAAAGTTCTGAACACCGCCGCAGGTCGCCGGGAACTGGATAGTGTTGGCTATCTTTGTCTTGTCGGAGGGTGTTGCGGTCGCGAGCAGCTTGCAGTTTCTGAAAGCGTAACCGTAGATGGTGGAAAGGTTCTTGGAGTAAACGACATCGGTAAGAGCCGAGCAGCCGTCAAAGACGTAGTCATTCAGGACAGTAACGCCGTCGGGGAGGGTAACATTTGTCAGAGACGTGCAGTTACGGAAGCAATAATCACCGACAGACTTGGTGTTTTTGCCGAGCGTAACGCCAACAAGCCCTGTGCAGTTAGAGAATGTACTCTCGGGGACATACTCGACCGTATCGGGGAGCATTACCTTATTGGCAAAGCCTGCGGGGACGGTATGAGCTGAATTCATCTTACTTCTGGGATAAACAGCAAGCAGAGGGTCATTAGCAAAGACGCCGCCATTAAGTCTGTTGTGCTCATCAACACAGTTGGCCTTTACATTATGAAGCTCATTAACATAATAAACAATATACTTCCCGTCATCGGTGACCTCGGTATCAATATAAGTCAGGTTATTCTTTTTGTCTATCAGATCCTGGATCTTTTTTTCGATATCAGCCTCTGAGCTTGCATTGAAATAACTGATCGTAGCCGTACCATCTAACATTTTTAGATTATCGGAAACGATACAGTTTTCAAGTATATCACAATAGGCAAAAGCACCTTGCAGGACACGCTCGGTACTCTGAGGGAGTACAACATTATTAAGAAGAGAACAATGGTCAAAGGCATACTGGCCTATGTATTCAAGCTTAGCTGAATTTCCGGACTCGTCGCCGAACACAACTTTAGAAAGGCTTGAGCACTTCTGGAAAGTGTATGCAGGGATACCGCAAAGATATGCAGGCCATGTAAAGTTTCTCAAAGATGTACAGCCTAAAAACATACTTGTGCCAAAGCGCGTGATCCTGATACCGTCAGGGAGGGTGTTTGAAACTCCGTTAGCCTTTACTGTAGCAAGGGATGTACAGTTTTGGAAAGTACTGCCGGCAATGACAGAAACCGTAGTTTTATTACCGAAGTCAACAGAGCTCAGAGACGAATCGCCCGAGAAAGCGCTCGTGCCGATATAATCGATGGCAGAGGCGTCAGCAAACTTTACGGTAGTCATCTGAGTGCAGGACGCAAAAGCGGAATCACCGATCGACTCTATAGCCTTAGGAAATGAAACTTCTTTAAGGCTCGAACAGCCGCTGAATGCGGATTTGTCGATGGTCGTGGTGGCCGTATTGAACTCGATATGCTCGAGGAGCTTGCAGTTCTGGAAAGCATACTGACCGATGTTTGTAACGTTGCCGAGCTTAAGGGTATTGTTGGAATCACTGCCGACAAAGGCACCCGAGCAGTTGTAGAATGTGGAAGAGCCGATAGTAGTGATATGAGTGCCGAGGTCAACAGTCTGGAGGTTGGTCATACTCTGAAAGCAGCCCTGAATGGTGTCGATATAGCTGTCTCGGAAAACAACGTGAGCAAGGTTCGGGAATTTACCTGTGGTGAAAGCGCCCTTGAAAATGATCTCACAGTTTGAATAATCGACGGTAGTCAGTTTAGTGTTTTTCGCTTTTAATGCTGCTACGCAGTCGTCACAGATCTTTTTCATTATCGAATCGGTGACGGTGACTGTGCTGTCAGTATTAGAGAAATATGTAGGCATATCCTCGGAATCAAGCGTAATGGTGAAAGATGTTTTTTCTACATAAGCAACACTTGATTTGGAATACTTGCCGAATGTGCCGGAATAAGAAGCATTTGCAGCCTCTGCGGTGATAGTTGATGAAGGTATCGGCAGGAACTGTGCGATCTCGGGCAGCGGGGCTGCCGAGGAAAGCATCAGGAGCGCTGCGATGCCTGCAACTACTCGTTTGTACATATTATTTCCTCCCATTTGTTGATTATTAACAATATACGGAACAGACATTCTGCTCCAGTTTATTATCGTTCATATTGTAACATATTTTATAATAATTGTCAATATGTCCGCAAAAAAACAAGGCTGCCTGCCGGCGCAAAAAAACAGGCGTCCCTGAGGGCGCCTGCTCTATACGCTTCCCTGCTTCGTTTACTTATCGAAGGAGGGATTGAAGGCATAATAATTCTTTGAGTCCAGCATATCCTGAACAAGGCGGAGACCCTCTCCGAAGCGCTGGAAGTGGACGATCTCGCGCTCGCGCAGGAACTTGAGCGGGTCGCGGACGTCGGGGTCATCGACAAGGCGGAGGAGGTTGTCGTAGGTGGTGCGGGCTTTCTGCTCCGCGGCAAGGTCCTCGACGAGGTCGGTTATGGCGTCGCCCTTGGACTGGAAGTATGCCGCGGTGAACGGCACGCCCGAGGCCGCCTGCGGGTAGATGCCTGTGGTATGGTCAACGAAATAATCCTGGAAGCCTGCTTTGCGTATCTCGTCCATGGTAAGGTTCTTTGTGAGCTGGTAGAGGATAGCGGAGATCATTTCCATGTGTGCCAGCTCCTCGGTGCCGATGTCGTTGAGGATAGCCTGCACCTCCCTTGTGGGGGCTGTGTAGCGCTGGGAGAGATAACGCATTGACGCGGAGAGCTCACCGTCGGGACCGCCGAGCTGTGAGATTATCACCTTTGCGAGCGCGGGGTTCGGGTGGGCTATCTTTACGGGGTACTGGAGCTTCTTTTCATACTGCCACATTATTCATCCTCTCCTTCCCAAGGGAACGGCTCGGTGACCCATTTCCACTTTCTGTCGCTGCCCGCAGACGAGGCCGTTATGGGGCCGAAGGCTTCTTCGTATTCTTTAACGGCCTGCTTGTATTCCTCGTTGTGCTTGTCGAAATATTCAAGTGCTTCGGCGCAGGTGGGGTGGCTGTCGAGATACTCGGACGCCTCTGTGACCGCGAAGCCCAGCGCCTGTATCCTGCACATAAGCTTTGTCTTTTCACTTTTTGGCATCTTTGACGGCCTCCTCTCCTATAAAAGGTTTGTCAAGTGACGGGAAAAGCGTTCCCCTGCAAAGGGCGGTCTCGGCATCGTAGGGCTTCTCCCATTTCTGGAAGGGGACGTAAGCCATGGCGAGAGGCGTTTCCTCGGGGAAGGCGCCGAAGCTGCTGTCGGGCTCGGCTTCCTCGTCCCGTCTGATAAGCACGCCCAGCAGTTCGCTGTTTATATTATCCATTTCATTCCTCCTGATAGTATTACGCTAAGCGGTTTTGCATTCGGTCAAAGCCGCCTGCTGCACAGCTCGGGGCTGTGCCTGATATATACTATGAGCGATGTGAAGAATTGGTTCATATCATATTTGACATATATTCACACTATTGTTATAATGTAAAAGATAATATCCGACGCAAGAAGGTGTGATAGATTTGGAAAAGAACGAACGGCGTGAAAAGTACATTCACCGCAAGGTGCTTGTTGTTGATGACGAGATGGTCAACAGGCAGCTTCTCGGCCAATCGTGAGCAGCGAGTACGAAGTGCTTTACACCGAGAACGGGCCGCAGGCTCTGGAGATGATAAAGGAAAACGAAAGGCAGCTGTCGCTGATACTGCTTGATCTTCTTATGCCCGAGATGGACGGCTACGAGCTGCTTGAGATAATCAAGGCTGACAGCGCTTTGAGACGCATACCCGTTATAGTGCTGACGTCGGAGACATCGGCGGAGGTAAAGAGCTTACAGCTGGGCGCCTCTGGCTTTATCACAAAGCCCTACGATATGCCCGAGGTCATACTTGCAAGGGTAAGACGCTCGATCGAGCTGGCCTGACGGAACGGATACAAACAAAAAACTGCCCCGAGGCGAAAGTGAAACGCTTCGGGGCTGTATTGTATCCTGTTCAGCCGATGGTCATACTTGCATCTACAAGCTCGATGTACTTGTTGCCGAGCTCTTCGTAGCTGTCGAAGTTTCCCGTGACGGTGATGACGG
>CAMNBY010000152.1 GCA_946533615.1 uncultured Clostridia bacterium | reverse complement strand
TTGTTGTCCAGCCAGTATCTGATGCAGCGGCAGGTGCCGTCGAGCATATAGAAATCAAGGTAGCACACGTCGCCCGTCTGCTCCAGAACGGGGACGAACTCGCTGGGCTGGACGAGGATACCTGCCCTGTCCCACCTTACGAGCGCTTCGCAGCCGCAGAGCCGCCCGGTGTCCATTCTCACCTTGGGCTGGAAGTAGACCTGGAACTCGTTGTTCTCCATAGCCTTCGGGAAGTAGGCAGTGATCTCGTTCTCAGCGGTGTTCTTCTTGTACATCTCGGCGTTGAAGTAGCAAACGCGGTCGCTCTTTGAATTCTTTGCCTCGGTATAGGCGATCGAGGCAAAATTAAGGATATCGTTCATGGTGTCGATCATGCCGATCTTGTAAACGCCGGCCTTTGCGGAGAGCGTCAGGTTCGCGTAGCCCGACGAGCTTACGGAAACGGCCTCGGTCTGCCAAACGAACTCCTCGGCGCGTTCGTCCTTGACAAAGATTATGAAGTTATCTCCGCCAAGCCTTGCGACCATTGCGCCCTCGCCTGCCAGCTCTTCAAGCTTGTGGGCGTAGACGGTGAGTATCTTGTCCGCGGCTCTTGTGCCAACCACCTGATTGATATATTTGAAATTCCTTATATTCAGAAACACGGCCGTATACTGGCCGATAATGCCGAAAAGCAGGTTCTTCTCGCAGTAATCCGCAAGTCCCTGACGGTTCAGCACCCCCGTCAGCTGGTCTGTTACGGCGACCTTGTGAACTTCGCTGAAGGCGCGTGTCTTGGCGCAGATCGTGAACAGCACCTGAAGCAGGAAGTTGAGCGCCTCGCCCTCGGCGTCGTTCCAGACGTGGCCGCTGGTGGGATATATCTCGATAAGCACATTGCCGTTGTCGTGGCTCTTGAAGCGGCGCTGTGTAACGTTTGCGGAATTATAATAAGGCTCGGTAAAGATCGTTGCCCTGCGGTCGTCCATACCAAGCTCCTCAAGCGTAAACTCCTCGCTCGCCTCGAAATTCAGTCTGCCGATAGAGACTTCCCTCGAGATGAGCGGGATATTCTCCTTCAGGGCGGCGATGAACTCCGCAAGACCCTCGGAGGCGCTTATTATATTTTTAAAGAATTTCTGGAAATTCGTACTGCAAAGCACTCCGTCCATAAGACCCTTCCCCCAAGTCATACTGAAACGCGAAATGTTCGCTGAAAGATACTAATAAGTTAATTGATATTACTTTTAATATAGCACTTTTGCGCTGCTTTGTCAACTGTTTATTTGTAGATTAGTACCGAAATCGCGCCCCGCGAATTGGACAATTTGCTTAAACGTTTTCGTTAGATCTGTCACTGCACAAAAAAGGCAGCCCGGAGGCTGCCTTAGTGCTTGTTATATCATCTTCTCTTTTTGAGAGCGACCGCGGCAGCGGAGGCTATGGCGATGACGCTGAGGCCTGCTGCTGCGCCTGTGGCGGGGTTTGAGCCCTGGTTAGAAGGTGCGGGTGCCGGCGCCTCTGACTCCGGCTCGGAGATATCGGGTTCGGAGGTCTCTGGTTCTGAGGTCTCTGGTTCTGAGGTCTCTGGTTCTGAGGTCTCGGGTTCTGAGGTCTCGGGTTCTGAGGTCTCGGGTTCGGGCTCGGAGGTCTCGGGCTCGGGCTCGGGATCAAGCTTCGGGATAACTTCTTCTTCAACGTGGTCTGCATCGTTGGCGCAGACTCTTCTTCTAAGCCCTTCCTCGTCTTCGGTAGGCTCGGTGACGGTCTCCCATTCGCCCCAGTCGTGTTCGAGGGCGTCAACGGTCACCGTCTCGCGGCTGAGCTCCGCACCGCAGACGGTGCAGTAAACTACCTCGTCGCGGCTGCCCTCGTTCTCGCAGTCGGGAGCGACTTCATTCTCGATAACGGTACTGCCCTCGGTGTGTGCGCCGGATGTGAAAGTTACTTTTTGTGCTATCGTTGTCCCGTCGCTTTCATAAATATTGCCGTCTTTATTAACAGCCCCCTCGGGTGAGGTTATCTCACAGCATTCAAGCTCAATGCCTTCATCGAAATCGACGATACCAAATTGGCCATCTGATGCATCGATCGTTATGTCGGAATTGATTATTTTAAGAGCGGAATGTGAGCCAAAATCCCACATATCGCCATAACCGAACATTCCCGCATATCCTTTGAGATCAAGCTCGGAATCCTTGACAGTGAGAACGACCCTTTCGTGGTCGTTATAGAGAAAAATTGGCATAGTGTTTGAAGGGCACTCTATGGTAAGCTTCCCGTTGGTCTCTATGGTCGTATTATTCTTGATAAAGAAACCGGCCCAATCCGTTTTTAAGGTCACGGCCTTTGAGGTCCTGATCGTCAGTCCGTCTTTGTCGTTATCCAGCAGATAATTACCGCCGGAGTATTCAATATCGGAATTGAATGTAAGAGCATTTTCCTCGGGGTCATAGGTCACAGAGCCGTCACCGAAGATATCATCGGCGTTCTCACTCGTCACCTGTTTGCCAAGAACAGCTATGCCGTAGTCCTCTACCGTTTCCGGCTCGGCAGAAGCCCCGAAGGATAACAGGCTGACAGCCATTGCGGCAGCAGTCACCAGTGCCGCAGATATTTTTTTGATCTTCATACTTTTTCCTCCCTTATCAGTGATAGTTTTGCCGAGCTTTACGTTCGCCCGAAGCAAAAAATAACTAAACTTTGCTGAAACTATATCAAATCTTTTGTATATTATACCATGTGCGCCCCTCTCAAATAAGAATGAATAGTTAATATTCTATGTCTTATGTGTAAAATTGCCTGCATTTCGTGTATAAATTGCTGCGCTTCCGACCGACGTAAAAATAATGCTCAAGGGGCTTGAAATAATCGCGGAAATAAGTTATAATTATAATGTATATGTATATTCCCAAGGTTCCGGAGAAAGGACAGTGTGATATGAAGATCGGTAAGCTCGATGTCAGGATAAGCTCGAAGCCCGAAAAGCTCGTGATCGCCGCGACGGCCTCGGTGGTGCTGTCGATCATCTTTGACGAGCAGAAGAAAAAGATAAAGCGGCCGCAGAAATACCGCAGCTTCCCCAAGCGAGTGAAGAAAAATTATCAGCTTGTGGACAAGCTGCTCAAAAAGACCCTCGCCAAGGAGCTCTACGACACGACGGTACACTACAGCGACCCCGTGCTCGAAAACCTTGAGATCGAGAACGGAGAGTTCATTGACCTATGACAAAATATCTGACCACCTACCGCAGGTACATACTCTCGCAGCTTGAGCGGCAGGACGTTGATCTTCCGCGGCTCATCGAGTATCACGAGAAGCACCTCAGCTTCTTTATGCACGAAAGGCTGATACACCTGCTGGTGATGATGCTCTTTGCGCTGATGACGATGGCGTGCTTTTTGCTGATCGCCGTGACCGAGAAGCTGATACTGATACCGCTGGCGGCGGCGCTGCTGTGCCTGCTTATCCCCTACATCAAGCACTACTACTTCCTTGAAAACACCGTTCAGGCGCTTTACAAGGACTACGACAGGATGAGGATGATGCTTGACGGAGAGGGCACAAAGGAGCTGTACGAATGAGCGGCTTTACGGAATACACCAAGGAAAGCTGGAAGGGCAGCGTTATGACGGCGCCCGTGCCGCCCGTGCTCGTCAGCTGCGGAACGCCCGATGCGCCGAACGTTCTCACCGTCGCGTGGACGGGCACGCTTTGCACGCAGCCTCCCGTCACCTACATCTCGCTGCGGCGCGAGAGATACTCCTATGACATAATAAAGCAGAGCGGCGAGTTTGTTATAAACCTGCCCACCGCCGAGCTTGTGAGAGCCGTGGACTTCTGCGGCGTAAGGTCGGGGCGGAACACCGACAAGCTTCGGCAAACGGGCCTAAAAACGGCGCCTGCCTTCGAGATCTCGGCTCCGCTGATAGTGCAGTCTCCCGTGAACCTTGAATGCAGGGTCAGAGAGATAATACCGTTCGGCACGCACGATATGTTCATCGCGGACATCGTCAGGACAGACGCCGCCGGGGAGCTGCTTGACGAGAACGGGCGGCTCGCGCTTGAAAAGGCGCAGCTTTTAGCCTACTCCCACGGGGAGTATTTCTGCCTCGGCAAGCGGCTGGGGAGCTTCGGCTTCTCGGTAAAGAAGAAGAAAAATAACAGCAAAGGAAAGAAATGAACATGAAGAAAATGATCGCACTGTGCGCAGCGGCGGCTGCCGTTAAGCTTATGAAGCCCATACGCGCCTACGCATGGTTCAAGGACACACACAGAGATATTACAAGAAAGGCGCTGGCTCTGCTTGAAAAGGACAACAAGCCGAAGCAGTTTGCTTTCTTCAAGGAATACGAGGACGAGCTGATCGACGGCTGCACAGAGCCCGACGACAGCGGCGACTGCGACCAGGGCTCAGGCAGGCACTACTACTCCTACTGCAACCCCAAGGGCAAGGAGCTTGAAGCCACCGCAGGCTACTACCGCAACAGGCACGGCGGGTTCTCGAAGAGCTGCCGCACGATGCTCGAGGAGAACTACACCTCGGCGCTCTGCCTCTACAAGAGCGGCGAGACCAAAAGGGCGATGCACGTTCTCGGGCGGGCGATACACTTCATCGAGGATATGAGCTGCACCGTACATTCGTCCAACACCCGCTACATGGGCAGGCCGTCAAATATCCACTACGCCTTCGAGAAGAACATCAACACCATCTGCAAGAACTTCACCGCCGAGCGCTTTGACAAGCGTATCCAAAAGAACTACGAGGGCGACAGCTTCGAGGCTGCCGCAAACAAGCTGATAAAGGCCAGCTCGCGCTTCATCGGGACGATCTCGACGCTTGACCCGAAGGCCTTCAGCGATGCCGCAGGCACGATGCTTCCCATCGCCCAGCAGAACGTGATGGCGCTGATGCTCAAATTCTACGAGGACATCAACAGCGAGAACGGGAACTATATCGTCTCCGACAAGGCCTATACGATCAGGAACGAGGCCACGGGCGCTGTCCTCACGGTCACAAAGAGGGGCGTTGTGCTTGACGGCCCCGACAAAGAAAAGGAACAGAAGCTGCTGTTCAAGATCTACTCGCTCGGTGCCTTCGGCCTGCAAACGGCCGACACGGGTTTTGTGAACAAGAAATGCAGCGGCTTTGACTACCTGAAAGCAGGCAGCGAGCCTGCACTGTTCAGGCTGGCGGCTCTCGGAAAGAGGCGCTTCCGCATAACAACTGGCGGCACGGAGTTCAAGAAGGTGCTCACCTGCTCGAGGAACGGCTCGCTGGACATCGACACCTTCGACCCCGAGGATCCCGCGCAGATCTGGATAATAAGCTGAGGAGGACGAGCTGATGGATAAGGATTTGGAAAACAAGACAGTTGAGGAGCAGGCCGAACCTGCCGAAGCTCCCGAAGCCGAGAAAGCAGCCGATGAGATCTCAGAGGCAGCCGAAGAGATAGAAGCAAAGGACGTCGTTGAATTACAGGAGCCCCGCAAGCCCGCAGCAAGCAAGCCGAATCTGAAGCTGATCGCGGCCTTTGCGGCAATGGGTCTTGTGATCGTGGGGCTGGCCATCGCGCTGATCGTCACAAACACAGGCAAGAAAGACGACAGCTCGGCCGAGGACGCAAAGTCCGCCGCGGCATCGGACGCCGAAGGCGACGGCGATGACGAGGAGAGCGCCGAAGACACCGAGGACGAAGACTCGGAAGAAGACGAGGAGTCCGAAGAGGACGAAGACTCCGACGAGGAAGAAGAGTCCGACGAAGATGAAGACTCCGAGGAAGATGACTCCAAGGATGAAAGCAAGGACGAGACCAAGAATTCCAACGAGGTAGTGCTGACCTACAGCGGCAACAACAGCTGGCAGGACGGCGCAACGATCATGACGGGCATGGAGCTTGCGGTCTACAACGGCACCTCCGACACCGTCAGCGACTGGAAGCTCGAGCTTGAGGTCGAGGGACTGAAAAGCTGCCAGGGCTGGAACGGCACCTACACCTGCAAGGGCGACACCCTGACCATCACTCCCGCCGACTACAACAAGGACATACAGTCCAAGGGCACGATCAGCCTTGGCGCGAACATCGGCACCACTTCGGCGCTGAACATCAAGAGCGCAAAGCTTGGCGGCAAGGATATAAAGGTCGTCAAGGGCAATGTTCCCAAGGAGAACAACCAGCCGGGACAGGACAACGGGAACAACGGAAACAGCGGCAATAACGGAAACAACGGCGGCGACAGGAACGGCGACGTTGACGTTGAAAAGCTGCTCAAGCGCTCCGACAAGGCCAAACAGGACGACGACTGGCTGCACACCGACGGCAGCAAGATACTTGACAAGGACGGCAAGCAGGTGTGGCTGACGGGCGTCAACTGGTTCGGCTACAACACAGGCACGAACACCTTCGACGGCCTGTGGAACTCCGAGCTGGTAAGCTCTGTAAAGGGCATCGCCGACCACGGCTTCAATCTTATCCGTGTTCCCATGAGCGCCCAGCTCATCAATCAGTGGGCAGCCGGAGAATATCCCAAGGCAAACTACAACAACGCCTACAACCCTGCGCTCAACGACATGAACAGCCAGGAGATCTTCGACTACTTCCTCAAGCTTGCCGAGGCCAACGGCATCAAGGTAATGATCGACATACACTCCGCCGAGACGGACGCCTCGGGTCATAATGTCAACCTGTGGTACACCTCGAAGGTGTCTGTGGACGACTTCTATGCGGCGCTGGAATACATGGCCGACCGCTACAAGAAGAACGACACGATCATCGCCTTCGACCTGAAGAACGAGCCCCACGGAAAGCCGAACGAAGGCTCGAACGCCGCTATCTGGAACGACTCCAAGGACGCGAACAACTGGAAGTACGTTGCCGAGACCGCAGCCTCGAAGGTGCTTGCAAAGAACCCGAACGTGCTGATAATGGTCGAGGGCACCGAGATATATCCCAAGAACTCCAAGGGCGATTACTCCTCGCAGAGCAACGACGACTACTACTTCAACTGGTGGGGCGGCAACCTCAGGGCTGTCAAGGACTTCCCCATCGACCTCGGAAAGCATCAGGACAAGCTGGTGTACTCGCCGCATGACTACGGCCCCACCGTTTACAAGCAGCCCTGGTTCGAGGGCAGCTACAACTACAATTCGCTTATGAAGGACTGCTGGAAGGACAACTGGTTCTACATTCAGGAGCAGAACATAGCGCCGCTGCTTATCGGCGAATGGGGCGGCTTCATGACCGAGCCCAACATCACCTGGATGACCTATATGCGCAAGCTTATCAAGGACAACCACGTCAACCACACCTTCTGGTGCTTCAACGCAAATTCGGGCGACACGGGCGGACTTGTGCTGGACGACTTCACCACATGGGACACCGAGAAGTACAACTTCGTCAAGGAGGTGCTCTGGCAGCAGGGCGGAAAGTTCGTCGGCCTTGACCACGAGATCAGCCTCGGCGACAACGGCATCGCCCTCAAGGACGCCAAGAGCCTGAGCTGAAAAACCGCTCCCCCGGCACTTGACGAATCAGCAAAAATATGCTATCATAATATTTGAAGATATTATTATATGATCTTCGGATCGGAGGTATCATAATGGCAAAGAAACAAGACTTTGACTACATCTGGACAGACAAGAAGCGCACCCTTTTCGGACTGCCTATCTCCTTTACAAGATATTTTCTGACAGAGGACAAATTCATCACGCGAAAGGGCTTTCTCAGCCTCGAAGAGGACGAGCTTGATCTTTACAAGGTAACGGACAAGAAGCTGGTGCTGAAATTCTTCCAGCGCATCTTCAAGTGCGGCACGATCATCATGAACGTTAAGGACGTTGATACCCCCATAAAGGAGATCAGGTCCGTAAAGGTACCGAGACAGGTGCTTTCGATGCTCGACAAGCAGATAAATATCAACCGCGACAGATACAACATAAGAGGACGCGACATGATCGGGCTTGGGGGTGGTCACCCGGGTTTTGACCAAATGGACGCCATGGATCAGTTTGACCATGACGTCCACGACTTCGACGACCACAGCGATATCGGCTGAGAGCGGAATATACTGAATTTAATATCCCACCTTTGCGGGTGGGATATGTTTTTATCCGAGGTGTGAAAATGTTTAGCATTGATAAGCTTCACTCGCTGACCGCGTGGTACGAGCGGCTGAGGGAGTGCGGCCTGCCCGTGCTGATCTACGGCATGGGGACGGGCTGCGAGAAGGTGCTTGCGGCCTTTGAAAAACACGGCATCAGGTGCAGCGGCATCTTCGCCAGCGACGACTTTGTGCGCGGCCGCGAGTTCTGCGGCTTTCCCGTTACAACGCTTGCCGAGGCCGAGGAGCGCTTCGGGGACTTTGCAGTGGCTGTGGGCTTCGGGACTTCCCTGCCCGGGATAATGCAGCGCATAGACAGCATCGCCGAGCGGCACCTGCTCGTATATCCCGACACGGCGGTAGCAGGCAGCGAGCACTTTGAAAAGGAGCGCCTCCGCGAGCTCTCACGCGAGTGTGAAAAGGTATACTCCCTGCTTGCGGACGAGAGGTCGCGCCTGACCTTCGAGGCGGTGCTGAGCTTCAAGATCACAGGCGACAAGGAATATCTTAAAGCCGTATTCTGCGATACCGACGAGCTCTACGCCCTGCTCGCCCCTGACAGCAGCGAGATCTGCTTTGACGCCGGCGCCTACACGGGCGACACGATCGCGGAGCTGCTTGCACACACGGGCGGAAGCTTCGAGCGCATCTACGCCCTTGAGCCTTCAAAAAAGAATTTTCAGAAGCTTGTGAAGAACTGCCGCGGTCTTGACGGCATCTCGCTCTACAACGCAGCCGCCGCCGAGGCCGACGGAACGGTATACTTCACGGACGGCGCAGGCCGCCAGCAGGCTGTCACAGACTCGCCCGAAAGCGGCAGGCCGTGTGCCGCTCGCAGCGTTGACAGCATTCTGAACGGCAGGAGATGCACATACATCAAATATGACGTTGAGGGCGCCGACCGCCCTGCCCTGCTCGGCAGCAGGAGAACTATAGAGGCTTACTGTCCAAAAATCAGGACAGGTGTATATCACAGGCCCTACGACATCATCACCCTTCCGCTGCTGCTGCACGAGATGCAGCCTGCCTACAGGCTCTTCCTGCGCCAGCAGGTCTACTATCCCGCCTGGGAGACCGAGCTCATCGCGCTCCCCTGAAACAAAAAACGTGCCGCCTGCGGCTGCGACCTCACGGGTCACGCTGCATGGCGGCACTTGTGTTATCTGCTGTTTTGCGTCAGCCAAAGACGAACTCGCCGATCCTGTCGTAGATCCCAGAGAGCTCGCGGAGCATTGCGATCACGCTGTCGAGCTGCTCGCGTGTCATACCGATACGCTCAGTAAACGCCTCGATGAACTGCTGCTCGAACTCGTCGATGCTGTCGTCCGAGAGCAGCAGGCCTGCGGTCTCGATCAGGATTATCTTCAGCTCGCTTTCGGAGCTGAGGGCGATGAGCTTGTCCGCAAGACCCGAAAGCTCGTTTTTCTCCTCATATCTTACGGGAATGTGCATCTCCTCGCAATACTGGTCGATAGTCAGCTTCTCGTCCGCCGAAAAGTCGTCGTTTGCCTTGGAGGCGTGTATGCAGAGGTCGAGGAAAAGCTCCTTCTGCTCGTTTGAAAGTCTGTTAAGAAACATAGATCATTCTTCCTTTCGCTGATTATTTCAGATCGCCGCGATGAGCTCGGCGTAATAGGTGCCTGTTCTGCTGGGCGAGGGCACGCGCTGTATCTTGATGTCGATATCGCGGAGCTTGTCGATGAGCGCCCTTGCGTGGGGCTTTGTGACCTCCCTGACGATGATGACATCGCTCTCCATTCTCAGCTTTGTCAGCAGCGGCTCGACTTGCTCCTCGGTCACGGGCAGCAGCTCAAAGAGCCTGTCCCCGAGCCTGTAGCGATAGGAGAAATACCCTCCGGCGTCGCCCTTGAGCACGACGTCATAGCGCGAGCCGTCGTACTCGAAGCCTCTGTCCGAGCAATAGTCGGCGGCGGTCTTCATTCTGTCGGCGGCGGTGGCGTAGTCTATCCTGCTCATTCCCTCGCCGTAGTCGTCGTCCGCGAGCTTTACCTGACACATATCATACAGCAGCGACATCAACTGTACCAAATTCTGGACTGCAAATTTTTGAGCATCGCCAAAGCCGTTCCAGTCGGTCTTGCCGTTTTTCTGATACATCTGATCGAGGACGGCTTCGTGGCGCTTGCACAGATCGAAGATACTTGCGAGCGACTGTGTGTACTGCTCGGCGAGTATCTGCAAGGTCTCGTAATAATCGAAGGCTGCGAAGAGCTTCTTTTCGCTCTCGGCGGCGTTCTGAGCGGAAGTCTCGGCGTCCTGCGAGAGCTCGAGGGCTGCGTCCTGCGGCAGCATCCACTCTCCTGCCGAAGAGATATGCTGCGAGAGGAACCACTTCGGGTCGGCGGCGGCTTTTCTTATGCCGTCGGGGTCGAAGGGCGGCATAGCGGCATTGACGACCGAGAGGTCGGCGATATTCCGCGGCTTATTCGCAACGCGGTCAAAGCGCTCGAGGGCGCTGCCGAAGCTTCCGACGATCTCCTCCTGCAAGCTTTCGAGCGCCTGCATAGCGCCGGCGCACTCGCTCTCCTTAGACTTTAGCTTAGCGATATTTTTTTCCTGCTTTTTAACGGCCTGCCTGACCTTCTCTCCCTTAAAACTGAACACTCCGATAAGAAACGGCAGCGGCATAGCTTTCCCTCCTTGTTTTATTTTTTATCATTATAGCATACTTTTTGTGACTTGTAAAGACAGTAAGTGCCAGTGCGCATGGTGCTAGCGCGCACTGCGCAATTCGCGTGAGCACTCGCAAGCTCGTTTACAACTGTGTGAGCCGCGAAGGCTCCCCCGCGATACGGTGGCTCGGATATGGGCTTGTGGGTGCCTGCGTATGTTTTACAATATCCCCGCCTGGAGCGAGCATTTTTCCAGAGCCAAACCCCTTCTGCCGGCCCGAAAAATTACGCTGTCAGCATAATCTCTTTACGTTTTGCACAAAGAATGCCCCCCTCCCGTTGTGCATATATATAAAATTCCAC
>CAMNBY010000151.1 GCA_946533615.1 uncultured Clostridia bacterium | reverse complement strand
AGTCAAGGAGTTTTTGGTTACTATGACGGAAAATATGCAAGTTTATGACGTACAAAGCCGTAAGGCGTTAGTCGTGCGGTGTTGCCTTAGCCACACGGAGAATAAAATGAGAATAACACTTAAAAAAGCGGACAAGGGTTCGCTGCCGAGGCTGGAGGAGCTTTACCTTTCGGCCTTTCCCGAAAACGAGCGGGCGCCCTTCAAAAAGCTTGCAAGAATGAGCCGCAAGCCGCAGGTCAATTTCTGGGACGTGTGGGCCGAGGGCGAACCTGCGGGGCTTTTGTACATCGTAAACAGCCGCGACCTGAGCTACATTTTCTACTTTGCGGTAAAGGAGGAGCTTCGCGGCAGAGGCATCGGCAGCGCGATACTCGGGGCTGTGCGGAAAAAGTACAGGGGGCGCAGGCTGTTCCTCGGCATCGAGCAGCTTGACGAGGGCGCCGACAACTACGCCCAGCGCCTTGCCCGCCGCAGCTTTTACATCAGAAACGGCTTTGAGCCTCTGGGCGTTAAGGCCGTCGAGGGTCCTGTGACCTTCGAGCTGCTCGGGATCGGCGGGGCTGTCACGGACCGCGAATACAGGCGGCTGATGCTTGGTGCCATCGGCCCCGTGACGATGCTGCTGATACCGATAAGGATAATAGAATCATGACCGCCGCCGAAGCGGAGGTTTGCACAGCCCGCAGGATAAGGCTTGCGGGCTGTTTTGGCGCCAAAAGGTTTTTCATGATCCGAAACAAAATGTTGTTGCTTTTTACGGCGGGTTGTGCTATAATATAAAATGAGTAAGCATACAAAAGGAGGAAAGCAAAATGTTTGACGCTAAAAAAGCCAAGGACGAGTGCGTTCAGTGGATCCGCGATTTCTTTGAAGCAAACGGCAAGGGCTGCAACGCGGTGGTAGGCATCTCGGGCGGCAAGGACAGCTCGATAGTTGCGGCGCTTTGCGTTGAGGCGCTTGGGCGTGACAGAGTCATCGGTGTGCTGATGCCGAACGGCGAGCAGGCCGACATCGACATGGCGAAGCTGCTGGTAGAGCATCTCGGTATCCGCCACTACATCGTGAATATCCGCGACGCGGTCGAGGGTCTGAAAAAGAGCATACCCTTCGAGCTCTCTGCCCAGAGCCTGACCAACCTTCCGCCGAGAGTTCGCATGGCAACGCTTTATGCGGTGTCGCAGAGCAATAACGGAAGGGTCGCCAACACCTGCAACCTCTCCGAGGACTGGGTGGGCTATTCCACACGCTACGGTGACGCAGCAGGAGATTTCAGCCCATGCTCGCGGCTGACCGTTCAGGAGATGAAGGAGATAGGGCGGCTTATCGGGCTGCCTGACGTACTGGTGGACAAGGTGCCGATCGACGGCCTTTGCGGAAAGACCGACGAGGACATCTTAGGCTTCACCTACGCGACGCTTGACCGCTATATCCGCACGGGCGAGATAGACGACGAGGCCACCAAGGAGCGCATCGACCGTCTGCACAGGCTGAACAAGTTCAAGCTGGAGGTAATGCCCTCCTTTGACCCGCAGATCGAGTTTGGCATCGAATACTGAGCCGACCTGCGGCTGCACCGAGGCCTTATTTATTCGGAAGATTATTTGAAAGGACAGATCATATTATGAAAAAGCTTATGCTGGGAAACGAAGCTTTTGCACGCGGACTGTATGAAGCAGGCTGCCGCGTGGTTTCGTCTTATCCGGGCACACCTTCTACGGAGATAACCGAGGAGGTCGCAAAATACGACGAGGTATATGCCGAGTGGGCGCCCAACGAGAAGGTCGCCATGGAGGTAGCTCTGGGCGCTTCGATCGCGGGAGCAAGGAGCTTCTGCGGAATGAAGCACGTCGGCCTGAACGTTGCTGCCGACCCGCTTTACACTGCGGGCTACACGGGAGTTACGGGCGGCATGGTCATTGCTGTTGCGGACGACCCGGGAATGCACTCCTCTCAGAACGAGCAGGACTCACGCCACCACGCTATCGCTTCAAAGGTAATGATGATCGAGCCCTCGGACTCGGGCGAGTGCAAGGAGTTTGCAAAGGCCGCCTTCGAGCTTTCCGAGAGGTTCGACACCCCTGTTATCGTAAGGCTTTCCACAAGAGTTTCGCACTCGCAGTCGGCTGTTGAGCTCTGCGACCGCGAGGAGAGGGAGCTTATCCCCTACGAAAAGAAGATACAGAAATTTGTCATGATGCCCGGAAACGCCATTCGCCGTCACCCCCAGGTCGAGCAGAGGCTTCTGGACATACGCGAGTACGCCGAGACCTCGCCGCTGAACAGAGTTGAATACAACGACACGAAGATAGGCGTTATCTGTTCCGGCATCTCGTATCAATACGCGAAGGAAGCGCTTGGCGACAAGGCGTCCTACCTGAAGCTGGGCATCGTAAATCCCCTGCCTGTCGAGATCATCAAGGACTTCTGCGGAAAGTGCGAGACCGTTTACGTTATCGAGCAGCTTGACGATATTATCGAGACACACTGCAAGAAGCTGGGTCTTACCGTTCACGGCAAGGACACCTTCTCCCTGCTGGGCGAGATCTCTCAGTCGATCGTCCGCGAAAAGATACTTGGCGAGACTGCCGAGTTTGTCGAGTTCCCCGAGAACGTTCCTGTCCGTCCGCCTGTAATGTGTGCGGGCTGCCCTCACAGAGGCCTGTTCTACTGTCTGTCAAAGCTGGGCGTTATGGTATCGGGCGACATCGGCTGCTATACACTCGGAGCTACCGCTCCTCTTTGCGCTATGGATTCCACTATCTGCATGGGCGCGTCCATCAGCGGCCTGCACGGCTACAACAAGGCGCTTGGCAAGGAGGCCGAAAAGAAAAGCGTTGCCGTTATCGGCGACTCGACCTTTATGCACAGCGGTATGACCGGACTTGTGAACATCGCCTATAATGCCACCAACTCGACCGTTATAATCCTTGACAACTCTATCACGGGCATGACAGGCCACCAGCAGAACCCCACCACAGGCAAGAATCTGAAGGGCGATCCTGCTGCTGCCGTGAACCTTGAAGAGCTCTGCCGCGCCATCGGCATCAAGAGCGTCAGAGTTGCCGACCCCTACAACATGGCCGAGACCGAGAAGATAATCAAGGAAGAGCTTGAAAAGGACGAGCCCTCTGTTATCATCAGCCGCAGGCCCTGCGCCCTGCTGAAATACGTTAAGCACAAGGCGCCGCTGCACTGCGACCACGACAAGTGCGTCGGCTGCAAGCAGTGCCTGAAGATCGGCTGCCCTGCCATCTCGAT
>CAMNBY010000150.1 GCA_946533615.1 uncultured Clostridia bacterium | reverse complement strand
GTGCGGAGCGCCCGTTGGAGGGGGTTTCGCCGACTGCGGTCGGCGACCAAAGGCGCTGCCTTTGGAAACTGCAAGCCCTTTAAAAAGGGCTTGAGCCTAAACTTTAATTCGCTTCGCGATGTGGGGGCAAGGCCTTGTTGGGGCGTTTTCCTCTTTCTCTATCCCTCTGACCCCCACCGTATCGCGAGGACTATCCGGCACATTCAGCTGTTGTGAACGAGCTTGCGAGTGATCTCGCGGACTAAAAAAACGTATCGCGAGGGAGCCCCGGCACATCACACAGTTGTGAGGCGGCTTGCCGCCGATCTCGCGGATCGGGCCGCCCGCCCTTAGGGCCTATAGCTCTATCAGCTCTGCTGCCACCTTTCCGTTTTTCTTTTTTATGTATGCAACGTTATAATCCTTCTCGGGCTCGGGCACGACCCTCGTGAAGACATAGTTGAAGATCTGCTCCTCGCCGTCGGAGTCCCGAAAAGACACCTGCGTGTTGTACACGAACCTCTTCGTCTCCTGAATGAACAGCAGCCTGCCCTTTGTCAGCGTCCCGTGCGATACCAGCTTCTTGTGGTCAAGGTACATTTTCAGCGCCACCACAAAGCCGATGGCGGCGGCGGCGACCAGGACACCGAATATCCCGCAGACCACGCCTATCAAAGCAGGCGCAGGCATAACATATACGTCAAAGGGCTGCTCGGGCAGCACAAAGCCCTCGGCCTCGTCGCCGACGGAAACGCGACGGTTCATCGTGGCTCGCGCCGAAAGCTCGATGCCGTTTTTGTTTGTGTACTTCACCCTGACCTGCTGCTTGCCGTTAAGGTCTTCCTCGACCTTGATGACCTCGCAGCGGACGGGAGCGCCGTTCAGCTTGTAGTCTATCATCTTCCGCGCTCCCATAAACACCGATAACGGCAGCACGATAATGATGAGCAGGCAGAAAAACATGATACCCAGTGCCTTGCCCGATCTGTTCTTGTTCATTCGGTTCAACTCCTTATAGCTTCGTTCAGAGCTTGATTTTTTGTCCGTCCTTGGCGCAGGTGACGTTTGGGAAAATGGCTCTCAGCCTCTCCTCGTAAAGCCACGGAGCGGGACAGGCGGGGCTGTAGTGTGTGAGCCACAGCTGCTTGACACCTGCCTCGCCCGCAAGGCGGCAGGCGTCCTGCATGATGGTGTGGTGCTTCTTGTTCATGTCAGTTTTCTTTTCCTCGTCGCCGTACATACCCTCGCAGATGAACAGGTCGCTGCCCTTTGCAAAGCCTGCTATCCCGCCGATCGGCAGGGTGTCGGTGCAGTAGGTCAGCTTGATGGGCGGGCGGTTTTGTTCCGTTACCTGCTCGGGCGTGACCTCCCTGCCGTCCGTGAGGGTCACGCTCCCGCCTCTGTGCAGCTGCTTCCAGAGGGCAACGGGCACGCCCAGCGCCTTCGCTTTTTCGGGAAGGAACTCGGGCAGGCGTGCAAGGCTTATCGAATACCCGAGGCAGCGCTCCGAGTGCTCCAGCGGCAGAGAGCTGACCGTCAGCAGCGGGTCGATGTCTTCAAGTACAAAGCTGCTCTGCCTGTCCATCGGAAGCTCCGCCGCCCTTACCTCAAAGGGCAGCCCTCCGCAGATCGCCAGCAGCCCTGCCAGCACCTGAGTCCTGCCCTCGGGCAGAAAGATCGTTACGGGCTCGCGCCTGCCGCCGTTTCCCATCGAGAGCAGCAGCCCCGGCAGACCTGCGACGTGGTCGGCGTGCAGGTGGGTCAGCAGGATCACGTCGATACGGTTATGTCGGCAGGCAGCCTCTGTCAGGGCGATCTGCGTGCCTTCGCCGCAGTCGATCAGCAGGGCGTGACCGTTATGGAAATAATAGCAGCTTGTGAGCCACCTGTCAGGCAGCGGCAGCATACCTCCCGTACCGATAAGCGTGATCTCGGGCATTGGTCATACCTCATTTCTCTGTGCAGAATTCTACCTTTTCTCCGTTGAGTATCATATTGGTAGTTCTTACGGCGCACATCTTTCCGCACATAGAGCAGGTGTGACGCTCGGCAGGGGGAGTGCTCTCATAATAGGCTCTTGCCTTGTCGGCATCGACCGCCACCTCGAACATCTTCTCCCAGTCAAGGGCGTGACGCGCGTCGTCCATTTTGTTGTCAAGGTCGCGTGCGTGGGGCAGGCCGTTGGATATATCTGCGGCATGGGCGGCGATCTTCGCAGCGATGATGCCCTCCTTGACGTCATCAATGTCTGGCAGGCGCAGGTGCTCTGCGGGAGTAACATAGCAGAGGAAGTTTGCGCCGTTCGTGGCAGCGATCGCTCCGCCGATAGCAGAGGTGATGTGGTCGTAGCCGGGGAATATATCGGTGACAACAGGCCCCAGCACATAGAAAGGCGCGTTGTGGCAGATGCGCTTCTGAAGCTTCATGTTGGCTGCGATCTCGTTTATGGCCATGTGTCCCGGACCCTCGACCATGACCTGAACATTTCTGTCCCATGCACGCTGAGTCAGATAGCCCAGCTCGATAAGCTCGGCGATCTGTCCGGCATCGGTGGAATCGTCGATACAGCCCGGACGCAGAGCATCGCCGAGGCTGATAGTAACGTCGTACTCGTAGAGGATATCCAGCACCTGATCGTAATACTCGAAGAAGGGATTCTCACGTCCGGTCATCATCATCCAGGCAAAAAGCAGCGAGCCTCCGCGCGAGACTATGTTCATCTTTCTGCCGTCGCGGCGGAAGGCCTCAATAGCGCGGCGGTTGATGCCTGCGTGGATAGTCATGAAGTCAACGCCCTCTTCCGCGTGTGCGCGAACGACCTTGAGGAAGTCCTCGGCGCTGATCTCCAGCAGGTCCTTGTCAAGGTATCCGATAGCGTCGTACATGGGCACTGTGCCGATCATCGCGGGCGACTTCTCGACCAGCTGGCGGCGGAAGGTGTTGGTCTTGCCGTAGTTCGAGAGATCCATTATGGCCTCGGCGCCGAACTTGTGCGCCAGCTCTACCTTCTGCATCTCCTTTTCGTAGTTCTTGGCGTCTCCCGAGATGCCGAGGTTCACGTTGATCTTCGTTCTCAGGCCGTTGCCGATGCCCTCGGGAGAGATAGACTTGTGGTTTACGTTGCAGGGAATGGCGACCTCGCCCTTCGCTACCAGCTCACGGAGCTTCTCGGGCTCCATGTACTCCTTCTTTGCGACGATCTCCATTTCGGGTGTTACTATGCCGAGCTTTGCGGCTTCCATCTGTGTGTGATATGTTCTTTCCATTATGATCTTCCCTTTCGTTATTCTGCAAATTCGCTTCTGATGTCAAATGCGTGGTTCATGGGGCCGCTGCCGTGTCCTAAGTCGAGCATAGCTGCAAGAGCGCCCGAGATGTACCTCTTTGCCCTCTCGACCGAGCTTACAAGGTCATAGCCCTTTGCAAGGTTCGAGGCGATCGCGCTCGAAAGCGTGCAGCCCGTACCGTGAGTGTTGGGATTGTCAATGCGCTGTCCATTAAACCAGTGAAGTCCGCTGCGGTCGAAGAGGCAGTCGTTGGCGTCGTTGAGGCTGTGACCGCCTTTCAGAAGAACTGCGCAGCCATAGCGCTCATAGATACTGCACGCGGCCTGCTCCATGTCCTCGGGAGAACGGATCTCAGCCCCGAAAAGCACCTCTGCCTCGGGGATATTCGGCGTGATGATCTCTGCCAGCGGCAGAAGCCTTTCCGTGAGTGCTCCGATGGCGTCGTCGCTGATAAGCTTTGCTCCGCTGGTCGCCACCATAACGGGGTCAAGAACGATGTTCCTCGCTCCGTACTCCGTCAGCTTATCCGCGATAGTCGTGATAAGCTCCTTTGATGATACCATGCCTATCTTGACAGCGTCGGGGAAGATGTCTGTAAAAACACGATCCAGCTGTGCTGCAAGAAACTGAGGCGTGGCCTCCATTATGTCTGAAACGCCGGTCGTGTTCTGGGCAGTAAGAGCCGTGACTGCGCTCATGGCGTAAACTCCATTTGCTGTCATGGTCTTGATATCTGCCTGAATGCCGGCGCCTCCGCAGGAATCGCTCCCTGCGATCGTTAATGCTGTCCTCATCATCATTACTCCTTTCCGAATTACAAAGACGCATTTACGTTTTATATAGCGGCAGCAAGTGGTGCCCCCAAGCTCCCGCTTTTTTTATTTTTAATTCACCCACCAATGTTTCAATTCATCGCTTGGCAAGGGTCTCAGCGCCGCCCTCTAAGGGCGGTGGGTTTTTTAATTCCCCCACCAGCTTTCAATCGAGCGCCCGGCATAGCCTTGCGAGGCCTCCCCGGAGGGGAGGCGGACGCTTTTGTGAATGAGGCGGCGGTGCAGCCGTTAGGCAGGCTTGTTCCGAGTGGAACGTTAAGGCTTGAGCTGTTTTTCAATGCACAATGAATGTGCCGCCTGCGGCGGGATCTTGCCGCCAAGCGGATAAATTGGCAATTCGCAATTAACGCTCCGCCAACAAGCGCGGCGCAGAAACCATACTCCAAACAAAGCCCTCTGACCCCCACCGTATCGCGAGGACTACCCGGCACATTCAGCTGTTGTAAACGAGCTTGCGAGTGATCTCGCGGACTAAAAAACGTATCGCGAGGGAGCTCCGGCACATCACACAGTTGTGAGGCGGCTTGAGGGGGAGTTCATCTATACCCTCAAAGGGTCGGCCCTCCCTTGCAGGGCACGCCCCTCTTTCAAAACGCTCCCCCGGAGCGTTTTGAAATTCACCCCCGTGCGGAGCGCCCGTTGGAGGG
>CAMNBY010000149.1 GCA_946533615.1 uncultured Clostridia bacterium | reverse complement strand
AAAGAATTAGCGTATGATACTAAGCTAAAAAAATATACATCATTTGTCAAAGTTCATTACTCAAAAACCAAAACGCATTTATCTCCATATACGCCTAATGACATTTGACAGTAATGAGGTGATAGTATGATCGCTATTGAAGAGTATGTTGGTAAGATAGTAAATATCGAATGTGTTGACGGCGAAGTATACCAGAATTATTATGTTGATTGCTTTACATCAGCATATGATAATTACGAACCTAATGAAGATAGCATAGACATCTTGAAATTCAAAGGAGCTTTAGACGGCACGACATTATATCGTTCAGAAATTAAAAGCATATCAGAAACCGCCCAGCAATGAGCGGTTTTCTTATACCCAAAAACAGAAAAAAGCAAAAAACAAACCGGAGAAGAAGCCCGACCGGGAGCCCAAGAAGAAGCATTTGACAAATCCACTGCTTTATGTTATAATACAGAAAATTCCTTTTTGGGAGGATCCGAAATGAAAAAGAAGATCGCTGTTTTTGCGCTTGCTCTTGTGCTGTGCACGGGCTGCGCAAGTATAAATACCGCCGCGAGCAAGGCCGAGACTACTCAGGCCACAGGCGCCTCCGCCGAAAGCGCAGCCGCCTCGGATAACGAGACCGAGCCTGCCTCGGGTACTCAGCCCGAAGACGCAGACGATGCCGCCGCTGAGGCCGTAGAGGTCAAGCTGGACGGCAGCAGCGTGACCATTCCCGACGGCGCTGCCGGAATAACCGCCGACGGCTCGAAGATAACCGTCACCGCACCGGGAAGATATTACTTCACAGGCAAGCTTGACGACGGACAGATCATCGTCAACGCCACAAAGGAGGACAAGGTGGATATCTACCTTGACGGTGTCGAGATCACCAGCAGCAGCTCAGCTCCGATCAGGGTCGAGTCTGCGGACGGCTGCACTGTACACCTGACAGAGGGCTCGACGAACGTGCTCACGGACGGCACCGCGAACGAGTTCTCCGCCTGCATCTCCGCCAAGGACGACCTTGTGATAAAGGGCAGAGGCACCCTCTATGTTTACGGCAATACCAAACACGCCATCAAATCCTCGAACGACGTGAAGATCAAGAACGGCGTGCTCGTGCTGGAGGCTGTAAAAACAGGCGTCTACGCCGAGGAGAAGGTGCAGATAACAGGCGGCAACATCACCGTGGCTGCCTGCAAGGACGGTATCAAGGCACAGGACGACGCCGACCCGGCAGCAGGTATCGTCACCATTGAAGAAGCCGAGATCGACATAAAGAACGCCCAGGGCAACGGCATCGAAGGCGCCGTAAGCGTTACGGTCTCCTCGGGCAGCGTGAAGATACATTCTATCAAGCAGGCTGTCAACTCCCCTACCCAGACCGTCGCCGACGGCTGCCTGACCGTATACTGATATATGAAAAAGAACTGCTGTGCTTGCAGCAGTTCTTTTCTCGTTTGCAGGTCTTGTGTGATTGAACAAGTCTCGCCTCAATCAATAAATAACATTACTTCGCCTGTAACCGCATTAACGTATATTGCATCTCCGCTCATAAAGTCAGAGTTATAATAGCCGTCATCATCTGCCTTCAGATCTTTTTTAAGCTTGAATTCCCAAACAGGATAACAATGATACTCAGTCCCCGGGGCGCCGCCCATATCATGGTAAAACAAAAGCCTGCTCTCATTATCACTAAGGGCTTCATTTCCGCCTGCCTCATATTTTTTAGACGCCTCGGCATATTCTGATGAATCATATTCATTATAATAGACCATGCTTATGTCTGCTATCTCAAGCTGTATATATTCGGCAAGCTCATTGTTCAGAATATCAAGGGCAGAGGTGACAGGCAAGACATCTTCCGTTATTCTTTCAGCCCTTGTAATTCTCTCTGTTCCCATGACGCCGGTCAACAATGTCAGCTTATCCCTGCCATAGTAGTAACACTCATACCACATCGTCTTGCACTGCTCATTGCTTTGTGGATCGTATATCATATTGTTATTGAAGGGTACGCCTTTATATGTCCGATACATCACTATTTCAAAGTAAATACCTTCTTCCGTTTCGTTAGGTATGGCAAGAAACGGTTTAAATTCATAGTCACTGTCATATAGCTGATAAAGCTCTGTAAGTGTCTTTATACTTGTATCAGCACATTCTTTTAAAGACCATTCACTTCCGTCAAGCATTTTGTATATATTATCGGGTATATTATCTCCCGTAAAGAACTCCTTAAAATGCGGACTTGGAAAAAGCTCGGCATTGTTCTCATAATACATAGCTCCATTCGGATAGGTATACATTGAAGTAGTATACTGCCCCGGTTCATCGGGGTCTATGTTCGATGTATCTATAAACTGCACTTGCCCGTAGGTCTCACCTATGAAAAACGAAGCTGAACCGTCATATTCATCGCTGACAGGCAGTTCTGAAATATCCTTAACGCCGCTGTCTTCATAAAAATCTCTGCCGTAAAGATAGCCGTAAAGCTTAGGGAAATCCGAATCAAAGTCATCGGCTTGAACAAGAGTCAGGTCATAAAGCTCGCTGACGCTGTTTATTTCTATATCCTCATCAAGAAAGAATCTATCTTCATAACCTTGTTCAGAAATGTATTCATTTAGTCTGTCACTCTCGCCGTCAAGCTCGGATACGGCAATTTTTTTATAGTTGTTTTTAGCATTATCCGCAGTTCTGGAGTTTTCTGTATTTGACTTAACGCCATCTGGTGTTTTTGCACAGCCCGCAAGTAATACCGCTGCAAGCAGAAAAGCCGCACATTTTTTCATTTATTATTCTCCTCTCAAAAAACGGTTGCAGGAATTGATCCTCCACCCCTATAAACGCCTTTTCCTCCTGTTTTGTGATAATTATTTCCGATCAAAGATCATTTTCGGCGTTTTGAACAATTAATGCTTTCCGCCTTTGTTGAACACACCCAAGCAGATAATGCGCCCCCCGCACAGCGAAGGGCGCATTTTTTGTTGTCTCTTTTTCTCTGTAGTCTCTTTAGTCTTGATTAACGTTTATCCCGTCGGCTGCGGTGTAGATGTACTCCTTGCCGTCGCTGCCTTCGATGACCGCTCTAGGGGTCACCTTCTCGCCGACGTTGTCAATATCGGCGGCGTCCGCGAGGGGTATCTCGACAACGATGTTGTCAAACTCCTTGAGCTGTGCGGTCATGCCGTTCTCGGTGCCGTTGTACATATACTGTACCTCGGGACCGTTGCCGCCGTCTGCGATATAGGCCGTGATGCCGTGGCCTGCAAAGAATGTACCCTGCTGAGTCGTGCCTGTAGCGTTTGTCCACTTAACACAGGGCTTGCCTTCGATGATGACGAACTCAGCCTCGAAGCGGCCGTCAATGCTCTTGAAGGTGTCACCGTCCCTGCTGAGCGGAACGATGACCTGCTTTTCGTTCACGATGATAGCCTCATCGAAAACGCGGCTCTCGTCAGAGCACTCTATGGGTGCCTCGGCCTCGCTTGCGGGCTCTTCGGGAAGCGCAGTGGTCACAGCGGGCTCGCTCTCGTCGGAGGGCTGCTCGGCAGGTGCCTCTGTTGCGGGCTCAACATCAATGTTTTCGTTAAGCATCGCATAAGCAACTGTTTTGCCGTCGGCGGTGCTGACGGTGGCTCTCGGTGTCAGCTCTGAGAGCCCGATGTCCTCGGGAACAGCCAGCTGAACAGTGAGCGATGTGCCTGCATCAATGGTGTACTCCATGCCCTGCTCGATCACGTCCGAATTCATCATGTAACCAAGCTGCAGCGGGTAGGTCTCCTGGAGCTCAGCCGTAACATTCACGCCCGCGAAGAAGTCGCCCGAAAGCGCCTCGCTGCTCAGGTTCTTGAAGGTGATGCCTACGATCTTCTGGCCGTCAGCGGCCTCACCCTGCCAATCGGTGTTGAAAAGTCCCTCGATAGGCTTGGCCTCAAGCTTTCCGTCGGCGCTGATGAAGCGGCCGTCGTTCTTGTCAAAGATAAAGGGGCTGAGATAGGTGTCGTCATTCACTGCCCAAAGGCCAGCGGCGCCCTCGACAGGCTTCAGACCAAGTGGAGAATTGTCCGCGCTCGAGCCCTGCTGCTCCGCCTGAGACTGTGCTTCGCTCGTGCTCGCCTCAGCCTCGGAGGAGACCGCAGCGCCCGGAGCAGCCTTGGTGTCGTCCTTCTTGGGGCTCTTGTTCTTGGCAACGGCGAAGGTCCCTATGCCGATCGCTGCTGCGGCTGCCGCTGCGATAAAGGCTGTTGTCCAGCTGCGGTTCTTTTTAACTTCTGCTGTGTTTGTTGATGTAATGATATCGTTTGCTCTTGCTTCCATAGTGTCTGCTCCTTTCAGCTCCCGCAGGATGCGCTCCTGCGCGGACGGGGCAGCCTTGACATTGTCAAATTCGCGCTTTATGATATTTCTGAATTCGTTGTCGTTCATAGCTGACCCTCCAATCTTTTTTCTAATTTCTTACGGCCTCTGTGGAGCCACGAAAACACCGTGTTCTCGCTTACGGAATAGACCTTGGCGATGTCCTGTGCGGACATATCCTCGTAATAGTGAAGAAGTATCGCCATCTTTTCCTTTTCGGGAAGCTTCAGGATCTCTTCCATCACACCGCTGGGCTCGTAGGCTTTTTCGGTGTAGGAGATCTCCGCAGCCTCCTCGAGCGCGACG
>CAMNBY010000148.1 GCA_946533615.1 uncultured Clostridia bacterium | reverse complement strand
CCGTCGGCAGAGGCATCAGGCTCGCGGCCGAGGGCGGCTTTTCCGTTCGCGGCATAAGCCCCGAGCGCCTGCCCGAATTCGTCTACGGCTCGTACACAGGCGCGGTGCTGATGCTTGCGGGGCTCGTCCCTACCCTGACCGCGATGCTCGGCAAGAGCGCCCTTCCGATGCTGACCGAGGCCGTAAAAAGCGGCGACACCTCGCTGCTGCGCCGACGGCTCGAAAGGGTGCTGCTCGCGGGGAACACAGTCGCCGTTCCGTGTGCCGCCCTGCTCTGTTCGCTGCCCGCACAGACCCTCGGTTTTCTCTTCCCGAACAGGCAGGCCGAGACCGAGCTTTGCGCTCTTCCGCTCTGTGTCTGCGGGGCGGGAGTGCTGTTCTCGGCGGCGCTGGCGCCGTGTCTTTCGGTGCTGCACACTCTCGGAAAGCGCAAAACGCCCATCGCCGCCGCTGCTGCGGGAGCCGTCGTCAAGTGCCTGCTGAACCTGCTTCTTATCCCTATCCCTCAGCTGAACATCACGGGCGCCGCCGTCTCTTCTGCTGCCTCGCAGGCCGTCATGTGCGGGATAGCGCTTTTTGCCGTCGCCAAGGCCTCGCAGGGCCTTCCGAAGCTCTCGCGGGCTCTTGCAAAGCCGCTCTTTGCGGGAGTGCTCTGCTCCGCCGCAGCGATCACCGCCGCGGATATGACCGCTGCCCTCCCGCAGAGGCTCGCTTTCCTGCTCTCGGCCGCAGCAGGAGGAGGGGTGTATTTTACCGCTCTGGTACTAATGGGGCTAAAACGGGAACATTAACCGTTCTGTAATTGACAAAGGCTTAAAAATGCGCTATAATCTAAGTTGAGTTATTATCCCGAAAGGAAGATCTTATGCTTATCACACTCAACAACGGGCAGCTCACCGTCAGCGCCGACAGCGCAGGCGCAGAGCTGCACTCGATAGCCTTTGACGGCGCAGAGTACCTCTGGCAGTGCGGTGACGCCTGGAAGAGATACGCTCCCGTGCTGTTCCCTTTTATCTGCTCGCCGAAGGGCGGACTTTACAGAGCTGGCGGCAAGGAGTATAAAATGCCGACAAACCACGGCTTCGCCCGCGACATGAAGTTCTCGGCGGGAGAGATCACTGAAAGCGCTATGAGCTTCGTGCTGCGCTCCGACGACAGCACAAGAGCCGTTTATCCCTACGATTTTGAGTTCACCGTCGGCTACGAGCTTGACGGACGCTCGGTCAGGGTCATCAACAAGACCCGCAACACGGGCGACAAGACCATGTATTTCTATGTCGGCGGACATCCCGCATTCAACTGCCCTCTCGAGAGCGGCACAGCCTTTGACGACTGGTATGTGAAGTACGAGAAGCCCGAGACAATCGTGCAGGACTTTAACGGCGTCAGGACGATCATCGACGGCAGCGACACCCTGAAGCTCAGCCGCCCTCTCTTTGACAACGACGTTATAATGAAGGACGCTCCCGCCTCCCGCAGCATCGAGCTCAGATCCGACAAGTGCAAAAGGTTCGTCAGGGTCGATTTCCCCGAGAGCCGCTGCATCGCCGTGTGGTCGCCTGCAAAGAACGACGAGGCTGCGTTTGTTTGCCTCGAGCCGTGGACAAGCGTTCCCGTTTACGCCGACGACGATTTCCCGGACATAGAGAAGAAGCCTCACGCCATCGCCCTCGAGCCCGGCTGCGAATACGTCTACAGCTATACGATCACGGTGGGCTGACATGAGAGCAGTGATACAGCGAGTCACCCGCGCTTCGTGTGAGGTGGACGGACAGATAACGGGCAGCATCGGGAACGGGCTGCTGATACTTCTCGGTGCGGCAGCAGAGGACACCGAGAAAGAATGTGAAAAGCTGGCGGACAAGATCTCGAAGCTGCGCATCTTCGCCGACGAGAACGGCAAGACCAATCTCTCGGTCGGGGACATAAACGGCGGACTGCTTGTGATCTCACAGTTCACTCTGCTTGCCGACTGCCATAAGGGCAACCGCCCGAGCTTCATCAAGGCAGGGCCGCCCGACAGGGCAAACGAGCTCTACGAGCGGTTCATGGAGCTGCTCTCGGAAAAGGCGTCAAGACCTGTGGAACGCGGCATCTTCGGCGCCGACATGAAAATATCCCTGCTGAACGACGGCCCTTTCACTATCGTGCTGGACTGCATCGACGGCGAGATACTCAGCTAAGATCTATATACAGAATACGGAGACTTGAAAATGAAGAAAAAACTTTTGATCTGCGCTCTTTGCGCTGCAATGTGTGCTTCTCTTGCGGGCTGCGCCCTTCCCGGAGAGAACGCCGACAACCCCGAGGACTACACCCCCGATTATTCCTTCGAGGAGACCTCGCAGGCCGAAAAGATAGTGAACTATGAGTGGCTGATCCAGCCGATGTTCACATTCGACAACGTCATCGCCCCCGACGGCAGCCTTTTCCGCGGCGACAACATCGAGAGCAACGCATACGTTGACGCCTGCATCTACGCCGAGAACGGCAAGTACGGCTTCATCGACTATAAGGGCAACAGCCTCGTTTTCCCGGATTACGACGATTACTACATCGAGGACAACGGCAACCTTGTGCTTGCGAAGGACACAGAAACCGGCCGCGAGTTCGTTACCCTCAACAGCGACATGAACCGCGTTGACAGCACGAACTTTGACGATTTCAAGGACGAGGCCGACGAGACCCTCTACTACTGGTCGGAGACCGAGCAGAAGAGATACAAGGCGCAGGAGGACGGCAGCGTGATGCCCTTCGAGGACGACACCACAGTTGTTGTAAGAAAGGCCAACATCGTCGCCACGGGATACGGCACCTACAGAGCCGAGGACCCCGACGACAGCGCATTTGCGCTTGCAGGCGCCTCGGGCCTTATCACCGATTTTGAGTTCACCGATTATTACGCCCCAAGACACAGGGACGGCGCCGATACCGCCTTCGCCCTGCAAAAGGACGGCCTCTGGGGATACATGGACTACGTCGGGAACGTGCTGATCGACTTTATATGCAGCCCTGTTCCCAGCGCCTTCAGGACGGTGAGCGCCGACAAGACCGACAAGGAGCACCCGTTCCTGTTCTCCGACGGGCTGGTGCCAGTGCTGATAAACGGAAGCTTCGGCTATTACACTATCGACGGCGAGGTCTTTGCCGCCGTGGGCGACTTCCAGCAGGCAAGGCCGGTGCAGAACGGCAGAGCGTGGGTCTGCTCGGAGGGCAAGTGGGGCGTCATAAAGGTCGGAGACATCAGGGAGCGCGAGGTCAGCAAGCCCGATCTTTCCTCGACCGACAGCTCGCAGCCCTCGTGGACGACAACTCAGCAGACATGGAAGCAGACCAC
>CAMNBY010000147.1 GCA_946533615.1 uncultured Clostridia bacterium | reverse complement strand
GGTTTCTAGATTGTAAGGCCAGCCTGTGCCGTTCACGACGCCCGGCGCCGTGCAGACAGAGCCGATATAGCCGAACTTGTCGGGGTGGGTGAAGCCGATGTACAGTGACTCGCGTGCGCCCATCGAAAATCCCGTTATCGCCGTGTTCTCACGTCCCTTGGCCACCGAGAATTTTTCCTCGATAAAGGGCATCAGGTCGGTGGTCAGGTCGTTGATGAAATTGTCATAGGCGAGGGTGTTGTCCGTGTCCATGCCCGTGCAGTAGGGCATCTCCTTGTCGCAGAAGATATAGGGGCAGACCACGATCATTTCCTTTGCCTTGCCGTCCGCGATAAGGTTTGTAAGCATCGTGCTGAGGTAAACCCTCTTGCGGGTCATCCAGTCCTCGTTGTCGTAGTAGCCGTGGAGGATATACAGCACGGGGTATTCGCGGCTCTCATCATAGTCTGCCGGAAGCAGGACGTTAACGTTCGTGTCGCGCTCTGCGGTGCTGGAATAATACTGATATTTCTCGAACTTCGGGTAGGTCACGCCCTCGCGTTCCTCAAGCAGCTCCTTGGGGGGCTTTTCCTCAAGCAGCTCGCTGCACTGCTCCATGTACGTCTTTGTCACCTCGGGCTCCTCCTCTGATTCGCTGCTGCCCTGAGAGATCTCCTCCGAGGCAGCGCTGTTGGCAGCGGCGCTCTTGGCAGATGACAGCGCAGCGGAGGACTCCGCCTCCGAGCAGCCCGCAAGTGCAAGCATCATCATTGCCGCCGCTGTTGCTGCAATATATCTTTTCATAGATCAGGCCTCCGTTTCAATGTTAAAAATTTTATCTCTGTTTATATCATATCACGAAACGCCGCGGCTTTCAAGCTAAAAATCTGATGCTTTCGGGGCGGCGGAATGTTCAGAAAACAAAAGCGGCCCCTCCGCAAGGGAAGAGCCGCAGAGAATATCAGGTTTTACACCCTCTTGTGCTGTGCCACCAGCGTTACAAGCAGAAACGCCAGGTTGTAGATAAGCACGAAGGTCGAGTTCAGCTGCCCGAAGGTGCCGAGAATGGTCATCACCGCAGTGATGCCGATGGCGAGAGCAAGAGCGCCTGCCTGGACAGCAACACCCAGAGCCGCGATCTGCTTCAGCCTCTTTGTGCCGATCAGCAGCATCGCAAAGGACGGGAAGTGTCCCGAGCAGAGCATGGGCGACGAGACCTTCGGAGTGTAGCCCGTTTCGGAGACATAGTCCTTGTGATAGCGGAAGGGCAGCAGTTTTATGCGTTCCTCGTCACAGCCGAAAAGCTCCGAGAGGTACTGCTTTGTGATGAAGCCGTCCACTGTGCGGACAACCGTTGCAACATCGTTCTTTCCAAGCTCGCAGAGCCAGCGGGATACCGAGCGGCTCGCCTTGGCCTGCACCACAAAGAGCATCGCCACAACGCCCGAAACAGACAGGTAAAGCACGGTGTTGCCCTTGGAGTATTCCTTCTCCTTTGCCTTGGTCGGTATCCCGTCGATGCTGTGGTTCTCCATCAGCTCGCGGGAGCCGAGGAGCACTCGCTTATTCTCTATCCAGCCCGAGAGCCCGAGGCCGTCCTCATAGATATAGCTCTCTACGGGCAGCAGCATTTCGGTCTTTCCGCGCAGCATTCTGTAGAACACGGGGCTCAGTATGCTGCCTGCCTGTGAGGCAAGGCTCGCGGACATCAGTATGCAGTCCTCGATCTTTGTCGAGCCCAAAAGCTTCAGACTCTTGAAGTCCACCATTCCGTTCGGGAAGAGCTGCTCTGCGTCTACCAGAACCGAGTTGGTGTCGGCGAAGCGGTCAACTGCCGAATAGCCAAGCATCACGCCCGAGTATTGCAGATACTTGTTCTGCGCTCTGCCCATAGGAACGTTGACTATCAGCATCAGCGCCAGTGACGAGCACATCGAGACCGTTCCCGAAAGCACCGCAAGCATATTGAAGAGCTTCTCGGTAGTGCCCGAGGTGTTCTTTTCAAAGACGAAGCTCAGCAGCGCAACTGCGATGCCCGCAACGATTATCAGCGGTGTGGCCTTCTTGGCGTAGTCGTCGGACATATCCGTCGAGTAAGAGTTTCTCATGAAGTCCTTGACGAATTCGGTCTTGCGCATCGTTGCAAGCTCGGGGAAGTCGTCAAGCACGCCCTTGGTGAATTTTCCTGCGGTGTCCTCGTTGTCCACGGTGACAAGCGCATAGCGGTCGAAGTCGTCAGCCACGAAGCGGAAGTTGCGCTCGGTGCGCTTGACGATCATCAGCTTGCCCAGCGTGTTGAACACCAGCCCGAAGATCGCCGCCGAGGTGTAAACGTGGAAGAACGTCTGCCGTACCACCGAAGGCTCGAACAGCGTCACAATGCCCGCGATGACGTTCACCAGCATACCAAGGGCGGCGATGCTGTCGCAGTCGGGTCTGCCCCTGAAAATGTTCTTCGTTCCCTCAAATATAACGGTATACGAAAAGGCTATCGAGATAAGCCCGAGTATCGTGTTTGTGAAAAGGAAGGTCGAGGGGTTCATGACCTTGTCGAAGGTCTTGACAAGCGGCAGCGCGAAGTCGTTTGCTATCGCGATCAGCAGCGAGAACACGCCTGTGAACAGCAGCACCGCCATTCTTACCGTCAGGTTGTTCTTGACCTGCAAAATATCAGCCAGCACCTTGTCCTCGTCAAGGAACTGCTCGAACTCGTGCTGTCCCTTGTGGGGCTTGTCCTCGGTCTCGGGCTTCTGCTCCTCTTCCTCGGCTTCCTTCAGTCTGAAGCTGTCAACTTTTTTCTGACGAGCCTTTCGCAGCATTCGGCTGCGCTCCTCGTAGCTTGCGTCCTGCGGGATATCGGTCACTCTTTCAAACTCCTCTGTCCTTGGGATAAGCTTTCCTGTGAGACCCATGTCGATGTCCTTAACGCTGGGTCTGTTCACGGGGGTAGCTTCGGTGGTTTTTTTCAGTGCGCCTTTTTTGCGCCTCAGCTCCATGGCGTCGGCAATGGCGTCGGCGTTCTCTTCGGCTCTCTGTGAGTCAAATTCCTGAGTGCCCTCGGCCTCATCGCTGAACACCAGATCGTCCTCTCTGTTCTTCTCCGACAAAGCTATCCCTCCCCTCGTGCTGTTATTTCGCTGCGCTGACGCACAGCCTCATACATGAATATCCCTGCGGCCACCGAGGCGTTGAGGGACGTTATCTTTCCGTGCATCGGCAGCCTTAGCAAAAAGTCGCACTTCTCACGGATAAGCCTGCCCATACCGAAGCCCTCGGAGCCGATGACCAGCGCCATCGGGCCTGTCATCGAGATCTTGGTGTAGTCCTCGCCGCTGCCGTCTGTTCCGTATATCCAGACTCCGCGTTCTTTAAGCTCGTCAAGCGTTGCCGCAAGGTTCGCTACTCTTGCGACAGGCACCCAGCTTGCGGCTCCTGCCGAGGTCTTGTACACTGTGAAATTCAGCGAGGCGCTCCGCCTCTTGGGGATAATGACCCCGTGTGCGCCGGCGGTCTCGGCCGTCCTGATTATCGCGCCGAGGTTGTGCGGGTCCTCGATCTCGTCACAGACGATGATGAACGGGTCCTCGCCCTTTTTTTCTGCGGCGGCGAAGATGTCGTCAAGCTCTGCATACTCCGCGCAGGCGCCGACGGCGATGACCCCCTGATGAGATGCGCCTCCGCACATTTTCGAGAGCTTCTGATCCGTGGCGTTCTTGATCGGTATGCCCCGTTCCTTCGCCATGCTTACGATATGCCCCATCGAGCCGCCTGCCTCGGGGTTGACATACATCGAGTCGATGTTCATTCCCGCTTTCAGCGCCTCTGTCACAGGGTTGCGTCCGATGATATATTTATTTTCCTCCTCCGTCCCGAAGCCCTGAGGCCTGCGGCGGCGGTCGTTTTTCTTATTATCCATCAAGCAACTTTCCTTTACGAGTTACAGTATATATTCATACATTATATATTATACCACAACATATAGAAAAAGTAAAGCTTTTTTTATTATGGCAATACCGCACAACCATTGTGCGCAAGATGCGCAGTCAGATTTTTCGTCAGATTGCCTAAATTCGACGCAGGAAGGCTGACGCCTTTC
>CAMNBY010000146.1 GCA_946533615.1 uncultured Clostridia bacterium | reverse complement strand
ACATGCGCAACGCGCACACCATAATTGTGCATTGTGCATTGTGCATTGTGCATTGTGCATTGTGCATTGTGCATTGTGAATTGTGAATTGTTCATTATTCCCGCGGCTTTACATTTCGGCTGAACTGTGCTATAATATATTTGCAAAGGAGTTGGAGTTATGAACGTCAGGTTCGGGACGGACGGCGTCAGAGGCGCTGTCGGCAGCGAGCTCAGCTGCGAGACCGTTATGAATATAGGAAGGGCTGCGGCTGTTGTCTGCTCAGAGAACGGCACAAAGCCTGCAAAAATACTGATCGGCAAGGACACGCGCGCATCTTCCGATGTGCTCGAGGCTGCGCTCTGCGCAGGGATATGCTCGGGAGGCTGCGATGCGCACATACTGGGCGTTATCCCTACTCAGGGCGTGTCATCGCTTGTACAAAGCTACGGCGCCGCCGCGGGCTTTATGATAACCGCGTCGCACTCGGGGGCAGCGTACAACGGGGTGAAGCTCTTCGGCTCGTCGGGCTACAGAATGACGGGCAGCGGCGAGAAAAAGATCGAAGCGCTTGTGAACAGCGCCGAGTGGGAGCCCTGCCGCCGCTTCGGGCGGATAATGTATGAGGAAAAAGCCGAGTGGGACTATATCCGCGCCCTGATAAAGACAGCAGGCTGTGACCTGCGCGGGCTCAAGGTCGCGCTCGACTGTGCGAACGGCTCGGCCTCGCGCTATGCAAAGCGCGTGTTCGAGGGCCTTGGAGCCATGGTCGTTGTGGTCGGCGACGAGCCCGACGGCGAGAACATCAACTCGCTCTGCGGCAGCGCCGATACTGCCCTGCTCTGCGAGACAGTTGTGAAAAAGCGCTGTGATGCAGGGCTTGCCTTCGACGGCGATTGCAGCAAGTGCATTGCCGTGGACGAGCTTGGGAACGTGATCGACGGCGACAAGCTTCTGGCAATCTTCTCGAAATTCCTGAAAGTTCAGGGCAGGCTGAAGCACAACACCTGCGTTGCCACCGTGATGAGCAACTTCGGCCTTTCGGATTTTGCCGAGCATGAGGGCATAACGCTTTCATTCGCGGCTGTCGGCTCGGGGGCTGTGCTCGAGAGAATGATGCAGTTCGGCTACAACCTTGGCGGAGAGCGCAGCGGACACATCGTTTTCCTTGACGACGAGAAGACAGGCGACGGAATGCTCACGGGTATCCGCCTGCTCGAGATAATCAAGAAGTCACGCCGCCGTGCAAGCGTTCTGGGCGGGATAATCACGCCCTACCCGCAGATAGAGGTGAACGTTGACATTCCTCAGGGCAAGCGCGGCATCTGGGCAGAGGACGAGGAGCTGCGGGCTCTGGTCTCCGACTGCAAGAAAAAGCTTGGAGAGGACGGCCGCATAATCGTCCGCGAGAGCGGCACCGAGGCTCTTGTCCGCGTAATGGCCGAGGGCAAGCGCACAGGCCTGATAATCGACTACTCCCAGCAGATCGCAAAGAAGATAGCCGAGGTGCTCAACCGCAAGACACCCGCCGAGCTTGAAAAGGAGCGCGTTCTCCGCGAGCTTATGGAGGAGGTAGAGGATCCGCTCACCGTGCTACCCGAGCTGAGGACCGACGAGGAGTTTATGATATGAGATTCAGCTTCTGCCCAGACTGCGGCACCAAAGCAGTCCCAAAAGTTATAGGCGACGAGGGCGAGATGCCCTACTGCCTGATGTGCGAGAGGCCGCTGTTTGACCTGTTTCCCGTCTGTGTGCTGTGCGCCGTCAGGAACGCTCGGGGACAGATCGCCCTTATCCGCCAGAGCTACGTCAACGCGGGAACCTTCGTAGGCGTTGCGGGATACATGAGATCGGGCGAGAGCGCCGAGGCTGCCGCCGCCCGCGAGGTAACGGAGGAGCTGGGGCTCTCGGTCAGCGCCGTAAGCTTTGTTCGCAGCTATCCCTATGTAAAAAAAGATATGCTGATGCTGGGCTTTGCCGTCACCGTCGAGCAGGGGGATTTCAGCATCTCGGGCGAGGTGGACAAGGCCGCGTGGTTCAGCTATGAGGAGGCCGTCGCCGCAGTCCGCGAGGGCAGCATAATCCAGCAGCTGCTGATCGACAGCGAGCAGCAGAAGGAGAAGCCATGATCTACACACCACAGACCAAGGCTGCGCTTAGGCTCTGCTACAGGGCTCACGAGGGACAGACGGACAGGGGCGGGCTGCCCTATGTTTTCCACCCGCTGCACATTGCGGAGCAGATGACGGACGAGCTTACAGTAACGGCTGCCCTGCTGCACGATGTGCTCGAGGACACCGACCTTACCGTCAGCGATCTGCTCTCGGCAGGGATAAGCCGCGAAGCCGCGGCGGTCGTCGAGGTGCTGACCCGCAGGGAGGCCGAGGACTATTTTGAATACATTTCAAGGATAGCGCAGAGCCCGGCGGCAAGAGCCGTCAAGCTTGCCGACCTGCGCCACAACAGCGATCTTTCGCGGCTCGATGCTGTTTCGGATAAGGACATCATCAGGAGGGAGAAATACGCCCGTGCAATAGAAATGCTTTCCTGACGGCTGCAACGCGAACTCATTCGCAAAGCCACCCACCTCCCCTCCGGGGAGGCGCTGAGATCTTCGAGATCCGCACAGGTGAAGCATTGGAGGGGGAATTAAAACAATGAGAGTTGCCGACAGTTGGAAAGAGTACAGAATATTGGACACATCAAACGGTGAAAAGCTGGAGAGCTGGGCGGGTAAGCTGCTTGTCAGACCCGATCCGCAGATAATCTGGCACACCGAACACAAGACCGACCTGTGGCAGAAGGCTGACGCAGTATATCACAGATCGGCGAAGGGCGGCGGCGAATGGGAGTACCGCAGGCGCCTGCCCGAGAGCTGGACGATCGGCCTTGGCGAGCTCAAATTCATCATCAGGCCGACGGGCTTCAAGCACACGGGGCTTTTCCCCGAGCAGGCCGTGAACTGGCAGCTGATGCAGGAGCTTATCAGAGGCGCGGGACGCCCGATCAAGGTGCTGAATCTTTTTGCCTACACGGGCGGGGCGACACTTGCCTGTGCGGCGGCGGGAGCTCAGGTCTCCCACGTTGACGCCTCGAAGGGAATGGTTCAGTGGGCACGGGAAAACGCTGCGGCGTCGGGGCTCGAGGACAAGCCTGTCCGCTGGCTGGTGGACGACTGCGAGAAATTTGTAAGGCGCGAGATCAGGCGCGGCAGCTTTTACGATGCGGTCGTGATGGATCCCCCGAGCTACGGACGCGGCCCCGGCGGCGAGGTCTGGAAGCTCGAGGACAGCATCTACGGGCTTGTGAAGACCTGTGCTGATGTACTCAGCGACAAGCCGCTTTTCTTCCTGCTCAACAGCTACACCACGGGGCTGTCGCCCTCGGTAATGGCGTATATTCTGAGCGAGGTGCTTTGCCCGAAGCTTGGCGGCGCCGTCACGGCAGACGAGATCGGCCTGCCCGTCGAGAGCTCGGCGATGCCTCTCCCCTGCGGCTCTACGGCGATCTGGCTACACGGCGTGTAGCACGCAAGCCGCGGTGCTAAGGCCGCACGGGCCGATACGCGAGATCACTCGCAAGCTCGTTTACAACGGTGTGAATCGAAAGATAGTCCTCGCGATACGGTGGCTCTCAGAGGGGACGTGCGATGCGGAGTGAATAGTGAACAGTTGAGGTGTCCGCTGCGCGGACGATTGCCTTGGCTGTTCACTTTTTTGTGCATAAAAAAAAGGCCGCCCACGCGGGGCGGTCTTATTTGTTATTTACTTGCTTTTCTTCTTTACAACGACTACTGCTGCGGCGGTGAGGGCTGCAAGACCCATGCCTGCGGCGGCGCCTGTGCCGGGGTTGGTGCTGTTTCCGCCCGGTGCGGGAGCAGGTGCCGGAGTGTTGTCGGGGGTCGACTCGGGAGTTGACTCGGGTTTGCTCTCTTCGGGAGTGCTCTCCTCGGGTTTGCTCTCCTCGGGTTTGCTCTCTTCGGGGGTGCTCTCGTCCTCGCTGGAATCCTCGGGGGCTACGATCGTCGCTTCGAGGCAAACAGGCTCGCTGTCGGTGTGGTTCTCGTCGCCGATGACCTTGAACCATACATAATAGGTTCCGACCTCGGTGGCGGTGGGTGCTGTCTCGGAGAATTTCTCGTCTGCAGGGGCGGTCTCTGCGTTGTCGCCGAGGGCGTAAACTACAGTTCCGTCGTTTGTGTCGCCCGTTTCAACAAGCGCAAGCGCCTCGCCTGTGTAGGTCTGCTCGGAGTAGACACAGAACTCGTGTTCGGGAGTTTCCTTTCTGATTTTTACGACAGCGCTGCCGCTTACGGGGTCAGGCTCGTAGTTCTTCGCCACGACATAGTAGTAAACTGTGTACTCGCCCGCGTTTGTATACTTGGGATTGTCGGTGCTGCCTGCGGTCTCGTAGTTGTCGGCGGTCAGCTCCTCTGTGCCGTAGTAAACCGTCGCGTCGGCGTCGCCGATGTCAACGGTGATGGAGTAAGCCTCTTCTTCGTCATAGGTCACGTCACAGCCCGATGCTGTTACCGCAAGGGGCGCCTTTACGATGGTGACAGTACCCTCGATGTTTGGCTTATCGGCAGAGCCGCTTGCCTTATAGTTATCGTTTCCGTCGGAATACCAGCCTATCTCGTATTCACCTGCATCTGTAGCCTGCGGATATCCGCTCGCAACAGCAGTCCATGCGGTATCGCCGGACTTTCTGTAAACGTAGTGAATAGTGCCGCCCTCGCCGTCATAATTTGACATAAGATCCTGTGCTTCGCCGTTGTAGGTCAGCTCATTGGGAAGGATAAGCCGGTAGGTGGGGTCGGATTTAAGCTCCTCATAGTATACCGTTACAGACTTGAACTGTATGCCCGGATTAACAGAATTACTTAGTTCAACTTCACTAACATTATCTTCGATACTATCAATAGTCAGTACACCGGAGTCTGCAAAATAATCGGATGACAGCGTTCCCGCAGATGTTATCAGTTGATCTATGGTCAAAGCACTGTTCTTCCAACCGATCTTGAATTCGATCTTAGTTATCTTGAATCCATCTCCGACTGATACAGTTATACTACGATTACCCCCCTGATAACGACCGAGAGCAATACCGTCAGGGTCAGGCAGATAAGCATCTATCGAACAGTTTGTGCCTTCAAATGTCATCTGAGTATAACCGGGACCCGAATCCGTTGCTATAGTTTCGCTCATTGTCTCCGCACTCGCCACAATAGCCGTATCAAACAGCTTCACGCCGCCGCCGAGATTTGCGGGTGCTGCACCTGCAACAACGATCAGAGCCAGCGCCGCCGCTGCAAAGCGCTTCAAAGAATTGCTTATAGTCATAGTTTTTACCTCCTGTGAGAATATTTTACATTTACATTTTAGCATATTTTATAATGTTTGTCAATCGCCGGGAAATAATTTTAGTATTTTTACCAATTAACAGACGCTCACTCGCGGTTGTCGAAGACGCGCTTGGACTTTTTCTCGCTCCTCGGCAGCTCGCCCATAGCTGCGGCCTCGACCGCGACGGAAATACCGATCTTGCCCTTGAAGGCGGCGCCGATGCGCTTGGCTGTATCCTGACGGTCTGCGCCCTCCTCGATCTCTACCGAGAGGCGGCAGGTGTCCTTGCCGTCGATATGCTCGATGACGAACCTGTACTCGCTGCTGGCGCCCTCTATTCCCGAGAGAAGCGCCTCGATCTGGCTCGGGAAGATGTTCACGCCCTTTACCTTTACCATATCGTCCGTTCTGCCGAAGATCGTGTCGATGCGCGGGAACTTTGAGCCGCAGGCACATTTCCCGGGGATTATGCGTGTCAGGTCGTGTGTCCTGTAGCGGATAAGCGGAGCGCCCTGCTTGCGGAGGGTGGTTATGACCAGCTCTCCGGGCTCGCCGTCGGGCAGCACCTCGCCTGTCTTGGGGTCAACTATCTCGATGTAGATAAAGTCGTCCCAGATGTGCATTCCGCAGTTGTGCTTGCAGTTGATGCCGATGCCCGGGCCGTACACCTCGGTGAGGCCGTAGATGTCGTAAAGCTCGATGCCAAGCTCCTCGGCGATGCGTCGTCTCATTTTCTCGCCCCAGCGCTCCGAGCCGATAATGCCGCGCTTCAGCTTGATCTTGTCCTTGATGCCCCTCTTGGCGATCTCTTCTGCCAGAAGCAGGGCGTAGCTCGAGGTCGCACACAGCACGGTGCTTTCCATGTCGATCATCATTTGCAGCTGCTTGTTGGTGTTGCCGGGACCCATGGGGATAGCCATAGCGCCAAGCCTTTCACAGCCGAGCTGGAAGCCGATGCCCGCTGTCCACAGGCCATAGCCGGGGGTGATCTGGATCCTGTCCTTGTTGGTCACTCCGGCAAAGCTGTAGCAGCGCGAGAACATCTCTGCCCAGTCGTCAACGTCCTGCTGGGTGTAGGGGATTATAACGGGCGTGCCCGTTGTCCCCGAGGAAGAATGTATGCGGACTACCTCCTCGTCCGGGACGGCCTGGAGCCCGAGCGGATAGGCGTCGCGGAGGTCGCCCTTCCATGTGAATGGCAGCTTTTCAAAGGCCTGCTGCGAGTCGATAGCGTCGATGTCTATGCCCTCGAGCCTTTTGGCGTAGAAGCCGCCTGCCTTTTGCAGCCTGTGCAGCTGGTGGCGTATGAGCTCGAGCTGTTCCTGTTTCATTTCCATAATCCTTACTCCTTTTTTTAATTCGCGTGATCGGCGGCAAGCCGTTTTTTTAATTCGCGTGATCGGCGGCAAGCCGCCTCACAGCGGTTGTTACTTATGGGGGCTTCCTCGCGATACGGTGGCACTCAGAGGGAACGTGCGGGGCGAGGTTTAGCGTCCGGTTTTTGTCCGTTTTTTTCAAGAGGTCTTATCATGCGCCCTCCATTATCTGTCCAAATATTTGTACTGTTCCACCCTGCTGTAGAGCTTTGCGTCCACAAGGGCATCGACAAGCGTTCCCTCTGCGGTGTAGTCCTCCGAGAAGACCTTTCCCTCGCGCCTGATGTCCGCCAGCAGGCCGCCCTCGGTAAAGGGGATCAGCAGGCGCATTTTTTTTGCGCTCTGCGGCAGGGCTTTTGCGATGGCCTCGAGCATTTTCGGTATGCCGTCGCCGTGCTTGGCGGAGATCTTTACGGTGCGCTCGTCCTCGGGCAGCTCGGCGGCATAGGGAACGAGGTCGCACTTGTTGAAGGCAGTGACCACGGGTATCCCCTCGCAGCCCAGCTCCTTCAGCAGCTCGAGAGTGACCTCCGCCTGCTTGCGGCAGTCCTCGTTGGAGGCGTCCACGATGTGCAGGATAACGTCCGCATCGGCTGCTTCCTCGAGGGTGGATTTGAAGGCCTCGACCAGCTGATGCGGCAGGCGGCTTATCAGCCCGACGGTGTCTATCAGCATGACGCTGCGGCCGTCAGGGAGCTCGATCGCCCGCGAGGTCGTTTCAAGCGTTGCGAAGAGCTTGTTCTCGGCGAGTATTCCCGCGTCGGTCAGGGTGTTGAGCAGCGTGGATTTTCCGACATTCGTATAGCCCACGATAGCACAGACCGACACGCCGTCCTTGTGCCTGCGTGTCCTGTGCAGTGAGCGGCGCTTCTCGATCTCCTTGAGCTCTGCGTTGAGTGCCGAGATGCGTGTGCGGATATGGCGCTTGTCGGTCTCGAGCTTGCTCTCGCCGGGGCCTCTTGTGCCGATGCCCGCTCCGAGCCGCGAGAGCTTAACTCCCATTCCCGCAAGCCTCGGCAGCCTGTAGCGGTACTGGGCAATCTCGACCTGTATCCTGCCCTCGTGGGTGGTTGCCCGCTGGGCGAAGATGTCGAGTATCAGCGTTGTCCTGTCGATGGTGTGGGTGTTGCAGACGGCCTCGATGTTCCTGACCTGAGTTGCGGTCAGCTCGCAGTCGAAGATTATCTGCTCAATGTCCTCGCTCTCGCAGAGCTCCGCCATTTCCTCAAGCCGTCCCGAGCCGATGCAGGTGGCTGAGTCGTAGGCGGGTCGGCGCTGTGTTATCCTGATGACGGTCTCGGCGCCTGCGGTATCTGCAAGCTCCTCGAGCTCGTCAAGAGAGCGCTCGGCGTCATATTCTCCAAGGTCAACTGCAACGAGCATGACCCTTGGCTTTTTTATTTCTGTATCGTTCATTTTCCCAGCCTTTCAAGCTTTTTGCGCTCCTTCGCTCTGCGGTTCAGGTCGCCGATCACGATCATCAGCACGGCGAAGCCCCCGCTGCCTGCTGCAAGGTAAAGTAGGTTCTCGTCGCTGTGCGTCGCGTTGTAGCCCATAAAGACGAGCACGACGGCGCCTATGAAGCCAAGCATCGCCAGCAGCACAAAGCCGACGCCCATTCCCAGCGACTTATAGAGTCTCGGCTCGCCCGAGGGGTAGTGCTGGCCGATGCGGCGTTCCCGCTCGGAGATGTCGCAGGGAAAGAGATAGTATTTATCGCTGTTGATGTATTTCATTATCACGCGCACAAAGCGGTAGTAGCGTTCCTCGACGGCCTTGTTGTACTGCGACTGCGGCACTTCGCACTCGACGCCGTTGAGGGATATGTAGTAGGTGTAGTAGGTCGTGGTCTGGCCGTCGGAGTCGGTGCGGGTCTCGGTCTTATAGCGCTTGCCCGTACAGACACCCCCGAAGATGTCGTAGCGGCCTGTCATGAACTTCCCGAGCAGCCTTACAAAGCCGAGCCCGACGAAGAACAGGACGATCGTCAGGGCTCCGCCGCCGAAGAACAGGAAGGGGTGGGACCTGAGCATATCGCGGTCACGCAGCACAGCCACGCAGTACGCGCAGACAAAGAGCCAGCAGATAAGGACTTTCACGGCGGTCTTCGCGATCAGCGATCTTGAATACTGCCTGCCGTCGCCCTCGGGGAAGACGTCGTAGCCGCAGTCGAATTCCTTCAAGCGCTGACGCATCGCGGCATACGCCTGTTTCTGACGGGCTCTTTCCTCCATAGCTGCATTGATAAGCTTATCAAAGATCATAAGTTCCCCTCCCTCGGCATATATACTTTCCTATTATATCACATTAAATCAAAAATGTAAAGTGCAAACGGCAATGACAGTTGTTTTCAATGCACAATGCACAATTAAATCGACAGCTTTCGTGAGGGGAGGCTTGCGCTCGATTGAGGCCTTGGTGGGTGAATCAAAAAGCCTCTCCTAACGGCTGCACCACCGCCTCATTCATAAAGCCTTCCACCGCCCTTAGAGGGCGGCGCTGAGACCTATGTCAA
>CAMNBY010000145.1 GCA_946533615.1 uncultured Clostridia bacterium | reverse complement strand
GTCTGCCCAATAGTGATAGTTGCCAAGCTCCGTGACCGTGAGGGACTTCGGCTCGGAGGCTGCCTGGGGTGTGCCGATGATGTTCCCGCCGCCGACCGTTGCCGTCACGCCGAAGAAGAGCTCGTGTCCGTTAAGATATGCCATTCTGCCACCCCCTTAGTCGGTCAGAAACGAGCAGTCGAGCTGGAGCCAGTGGCTGCCCGTGACTGTCGAGCCTGCGTAGGTCTTGAAATAGTTGATGTTGATATTGCCCGAGGTGTCGATGTGCAGCCTTGCCTGACGGTCGCCCTCGCCTGCCACAAGGCGGTAGGTGGTCTTTGCGGGCTCGAAGCCTGCGGGGAGGCCGGCAAATATCCCCTCGATCACGTCAATATTGTCCATATCGACGATGATGTTCCCGCGAAGATAGACGACATTGCCGATCTTTCTGTACTGAGGCGCGGGAGTCCCGGGAGTGAAGCCCGTGGTGTATTGAGACAGTATCTGAAGCGTTTTCCAGCCCGTATCGGCTGTTTTTGCCTGCAAGGCCGCGACAGCTGCTCTGATCTCCTCCGCCGAGGTGTCGTCCGAGCGGAGATAGAGGACACCGGCTTCGAGCAGCTCGGCCTCGGCGAGGGTCTGATACTCGGCGGTCGTGCCGAGCCAGACGCGGAAGGGGAGGCCGTGATTTATCTCCTTGAGGGTCGTTACGAAGCCTGTGTCGAGGTCGATGATCTCGCCGTGTTCGGCGGCCTCTGCTATGGCCTCAAGCACCATCTGCTTGATCTCCGCCTCTATTATGCTTATCTTTGAATCCAGTACGCTCTTATAGCCCTTGGCCTCGGCAGCGCTTTCGGCGGCGTCCTCCATCGAGCTCTCGGCCTGATCGCGGCTTGACTCGGCGCCTGCCGCAAGCTCCGAGATCATTTCGAGATAGGCGCTGAGAATGCTCTGAGTCGGCGGGTCAACGGTCTCGTTGTCGATACCGACCGATGGCGAGATGTGGGTGACGAAGGCGCGGGTCTTTATCAGCCTGCCGCCCGCAACACAGCAGACCTGTGCCCGACCGATGCCGTCGATCGCCGTATCTGCGCTGTTTACCTCCCAGGTCAGGGTGCTGCCGTCACAGCTGAGCCCCTCGGGGACGTAGGCGTCGGTCTCGCCGGGACGGGTCACGCGGACAGTCACGGCAGCCGTAGGCTCCTGCCAGTCCTCGGGAATGTCGAAGCGGACAAGGGTGGCCTTGTTCTCGCCCTGCTTCCCGAGGTCAACAGCGATAGTTTTACTTTCGAGAATAACTTCTCTCATTGTTCATCCTCCTTGATATTCCCGCCGTGGCAGCTTGCGGGCGGGACGCTGCCCGGGGGCTGCCTGCGGGAGTTTCGGGGCGCGAGCCCCTCTAACAACAGCCAAAAAGGGCGGTTTTGTTGCACACCAACGTGCAACAAACGGGCGAATATGAATTTGTTAAAACATAAATCGTTTGTTTGCATAAATCAACAGAGGTGTTTTAGTTGGATATTACCAACGGTAATGCTTCTTTCATGGAATAAAAAAGCGGCTCCGCAAAGCAGAGCCGCAAAATGCAAAAGAGACCTCTCCCCCTTTTTCGGGGTGAGGTCTCTTTTCCGCTTGAAGCTTAATCGCGTCTGTTGTTTTTTGAATATGCGCCTGTATAATACTGGCTGCCCCAGTTTTCTTCGAGCCATTTAGTCCCGTTTTTGTTTATCCAGCGTTTTGCACCGTGTTTGGTGCGCGTAAGAGCAACTACCTCGTCGCTCATTCTCTGCCATTCGGGAGTTATGCAGTAACGGCTGCCTATCTTTTCAATAATAAAGCTTCTGTATCTGATGACCATATCTGCTCCCTCCTGTCAGTATGTTACATAGATTATAACCTATTTCAGGTTAAAAGTCAATACCCTGTTTCATATTAGATATAGTATATTTATACAACTATATCGGAGGCGATCTTTATGTATCAGAAAATCAGAGATCTGAGAGAGGACAAGGATCTGAACCAGACACAGGTGGCGAAAATGCTCGGTATGTCGCAGACCGGCTATTCAAAATATGAGACCGGAGAGAATGATATACCCACTCAGGTCTTGATCAAGCTCGCGGAGTTTTATAAAACAAATGTTGACTACCTGCTTGGACTGACAAAAAACAGCGTCTATTACAAAAAAATATGAGACAGCCGCAGAAAGCCTCTTTACAATCAACGGCAGGTATGCTATAATGTAATCGTATACATTGACCGAGATCGCAAAGGAGAGATCTATGAAAGTTTCAAGATTTATTGCACTGGCCGCCGCTGCTGCCCTGACTGCGGGCGTGATGAGCGGCTGCTCAAAAAAAGATGACAGCTCCGCTTCGGGCGAGGACTCGGGCACTCAGAACAAGCCCGAGCAGACAGCCTACTACAGCGGAGAACACAAGGACACCGGCTGGGAATGGGGCAACGTCGAGATAGTCGGCGGCGGCTTCGTGCCCAATATCGTCTACAACCCCACCGAAGAGGGTCTTGTTTATGCAAGGACCGATATAGGCGGCGCCTACAAGCTTGACAAGGAAACGAACCGCTGGAAGTGCATCACGGACTTCGTCGGCGGAGAGGACTGGAACCTTATGGGCATCGAGAGCATCGCCACCGATCCCGTCGAGCCCAACAGAGTCTATCTGGCGGCAGGCACCTACACCAACTCCGCAGGCGCTATGCTCGTTTCCGATGACTACGGCGAGAACTGGTACAAGACCGACGTTGAGTTCGCCATGGGCGGCAACGAGGTCTGCCGCGGCTCCGGCGAGAGGCTCCAGGTAGACCCGAATGATAACAGCATTCTTTATTTCGGTTCGCGCAAGGACGGCCTCTGGCGCTCGAAGGACTACGGCCAAAGCTGGGAGGAGGTAACTTCCTTTCCCTCGAAGGGCGGCTATGTCGAGGACGGCTTTTCCGCAGGCCTGACCTTTGTGGCCTTTGACAAGAGCTCCTCCGAGCAGGGCGAAGCCACAAAGACTATCTTTGTCGGCGCCGCAAGGAACGAGGGCAATTACCTCTTCCGCTCCGACGACGCAGGCGAGACATGGACAGAGATCGAGAACCCCGCCGCAGAAGGCGCAAAGGGCGACACCCAGAAGCTCCGCCCCGTGCAGGGCGAGGTCTCCTCGGACGGCTTCCTCTACACCACCTGGTCCTACAGGATAGGCCCGAACAACGCCACCATCGGCGCTGTACAGAAATACGACATCGCTAACAATACCTGGAAGGAGATAACCCCGACAGTCAAGTTCTCCAACGGCTACAGCGGAATCTCCGTGAACCCAAGCGACCCGAAGAACATCGTCTGCACCACCCTTTGCCTCTGGGCGATCGTGGATAACGTGTTTGTCTCCTATGACGGCGGCGAGACCTGGAGCGGCTTCTGGGATCCCGACACCAAGGAGGAGAACTATAACCTTGACATCAGCGCCAGCGAGTGGCTCGACTGGCACGGCGAGGCGAAGCTCGGCTGGTGGATGACGGGCGTCGCTATCAATCCCTTTGACCCCGACGAGATCATGTACGGCACAGGCGCAACGATCTTCGGCACCGACAATCTTACAAAGATCAAATCCGAGCCCGTGAACCTTTCCGTCCGCGCAATGGGCATAGAGGAAACGGCGATCTTTGATTTCGTTTCTCCCAAGCAGACCGAGGACGGCAAGGCTCCCGACCTTTACTCGATAATGGGCGATATCTACGGCTTCCGCCACGACGACGCCACCGTGGCGCCAAAGGAGCATTACGGCGACTTTGCCGCGACCGACATCGACTGCGCGGCCAATGATTACAACATCGTGGCAAGGGCGACCAAGGAGACCTATTTCAGCGTTGTTTATTCCACAGACGCAGGCGCTACATGGCACGACATCAACCAGCTGCCCGAGGGCGTTGACAAGAAGTCGGGCGGTCAGGTGCGGCTCTCCTGTGACGGAAAGATACTTATGTGGCAAAGCGGCACCCCCGGAGCAACGGCCTACACAACGACCGACTGGGGCAAGACCTGGACGGCCTGCGAGGGACTTCCTGCCGGCTGCACTATCGAGAGCGACAAGGTCAATCCGCTGAAGTTCTACGGAATGTATGACGGCGTGTTCTACATGAGCGAGGACGGCGGCAAGACCTTTAACAAGGTGGCTGACTTCCTTATCACAAGCGTTGACTATCAGGCAGCACCGAACCACGAGGGCGACCTGTGGCTGTCGGTCGGCTCGGGCGGCGTTTACCTGCTCGATACAGCGACAGGCAGCATCGGCCCTGTAACAAAGGATATCCAGGACTGTGATGCTCTCGGACTCGGAGCACCCGAGACCGAAGGCGGCTACGACACTCTCTTCATGATCGGCGAGGCCAACGAGGAGGGCCACGGCGTTTATATCTCTACGGACAAGGGCGCTACATGGACAAGGATAAACGACGACACCCAGCAGTGGGGCAACGTTAATCCCAAGATCTCCGGCGACCCCAAGACCTTCGGCCGCTGCTATATCTCCACAAACGGCCGCGGAATAATCATGGGCAACAAGAAGTAAGTTTCAATGCACAATTCACAATGCACAATGCACAATTAGAATTGATAGTTGATAGTTGATAATTATGTGAGCGCAGCCCCGATAGGATCACCCACAAAAAGCCTCCCTAACGGCAAGGACGCAGCCTCATTCACAAAGTGAAACTGCCTCCCCTCCGGGGAGGCCTCGCAAGGTTTCGCCGAGAGCACGATTGAAAGCTGGTGGGGGAATTAAAAAAGACCGACGCCGTCCGCGAGTTCGTGGCCGAGGTCGGAAAGGAATAAAGCGCGGGCTTGAGCAAACAAAAAAAGGCACCTGAGATAAGGTGCCTTTTTTTGTGTTATTTCAGCCTTGCTGCGGGGCGTTTTGGTTTCGCGACTTTATAAGCTCGTTGATGCTGTTGACGGCATCAAGACAATCGCTCCTGCGCATGAAGGGGACGATTATCTTTGCCCCGAGTGCGTTTATCATCAGAAAGTTCAGCCCCGTGAGGGAGCTCAGGGGCGTCACGATGCTGGTCACGGACTTTACCGAGTCAGTGGGCATATACTCGCGGTTGTCGGAGAGAAAGCCGCTGCGGTAGCAGATCTCCTCGGACGAGATGGTAAGCTTGGTGAACTTGAAATACCTCGGGACACCGAAAATGAGGGTGAGAGCCGCCGCTGCATAAAACAGCAGAAGCAGCACGATAGAGGTCTTCTTTACCAGCAGAGCCAGCGCCATCAGCATTCCCGTGCCGATTATCAGTATCAGCAGCGCCACAAGGAAGATTGCGGTGATGGAGCGCTTTGCCGGAGTGTAGGTCTTAATTGGGATCACCCTTTCTCAGCGTTCAGTCACGGTCGTCGGTGAGGTCGCGGCCAGCGGCCTTTCTTGCAAACTCGCGAAGCTCCTCATCGTTCTTGAAGGTGAAGGTCAGCGTGGTCGCTCCGCCGGACTTGCGCTTGAACTCGGGGCGGAAGCCGTACTCCTCCATGAAGGACAGGCACAGCTCGTTGAGGTACTTGTCCCTCGCGTTCGCAAAGGCCGCGGCAGGCTGCTTCTTGGCGGAAGGCTTCCTGGGCTCGGCCTGAGCAAGCACTTCAAGCTCGCGGACGCTCGCGCCCTGTTTTGCCGCCTCGAAAAGCGCCGCGCGTTTGCCGCAGTCGTCTATTCCGCAGAGTATCTTGGCGTGCCCCGTGCTGATCTCGCCTGCGCTGAGCGCCTTCTGCATCTCCTCGGGAAGCTTCAAAAGCCGCACCGCGTTCGCGATCGCCGCCCTCGACTTCCCTACCGCTCCCGCGATCTCTTCCTGAGTCATCGAGTATTCGTCAGCCAGCCGCCTGTAGGCAGCAGCTTCCTCTATCGGGTCAAGGTCTTCTCGCTGTAGGTTCTCGATCAGCGCCAGCTCCGAGGCCTCGCGGTCGCTTACTTCCTTGATTATTACCGGAAGCTCCGTCAGCCCCGCAAGCCTCGCAGCCCGCCAGCGCCGCTCTCCCGCAATTATCGTGTACCTCCCGCCGTTCGCAGGCCGTACTACTATCGGCTGTAAAAGCCCGTTCCTGCTGATGTTCTCCGCAAGCTCGCCAAGCTTCTCTTCGTCAAAGCTTTTCCTCGGCTGGTTCCTGTCAGGCTCGATCAGCGAAATGCGCAGCTTCTCGATCCCCCCCGCGCTTGCCTCCTCAGCAGGAGAATTATCAGAAAATAATGAGTCTAACCCGTTCTTTAACCTGTCCTTCTTACCCATGTCAATACTTCCTTTCCGACCCTCAGCCCTGTGGCGCTTGCCGAGCCTTATTTGTGTTATT
>CAMNBY010000144.1 GCA_946533615.1 uncultured Clostridia bacterium | reverse complement strand
CACGGCGATGAAATATACGACAACAACAACGACCGCAAAAACGATCACCATTGACAGCACGAAGATATACATGATCTGGTCTGTGGAGTTGTCCTGCTCGTTCTCGGGGGTAACGGCGAACACAAAGTATTCGGGGCCGTTCACGGAGAACCTCTTGCCGACGATGTGGCTCATCTCGAAGCTTCCGCCGAAATTATCCCTGACATACTGAGGCTCAGAGCCGAACTGCTCGAGGAACTCGGGGGTGATCTTAATATCGTCGAACTCCCCGACCATACCTGAAGAAACGATGATCCTTCCGTTTTTGTCGCAGAGGATCACATCTGCGTTGGAGCCCATCGCGAGCTCCTTTATCGTCCACTCGGTATCCTCCTTCCAGTCAGAGGGCGAGGAGGATATTTTCTGCTTTACATTGCTCTCGACCATGAGCACGTTCTTTTCAAGCATATCCATCTTTTCCTGCAGAAAGTAGTGGGAAGAAACAAGCAGCAATACCGCACCTAAGCAAATAAAGCTGATGAGTATCACTGCTGTAACGATCAAAAAATATTTGGAGAATATGCTTTTGCGGTTGTTCATTGAGCGCTCTGTGCGGGCTGAGCGGGTGTCTCGGTGACTTCAAACTTATAGCCGACGCCCCAGACAGTCTTGAGAGCCCACTTATCGGAAACGCCTTCAAGCTTTTCGCGGAGCCTCTTGACGTGAACGTCGATCGTTCTGGAGTCGCCGTAATACTCAAAGCCCCAGACCTCATCGAGAAGCTGGTCTCTTGTATAGACCCTGTTGGGATTGGAAGCAAGGTGGAAAAGAAGCTCCAGCTCCTTCGGAGGAGTATCAACGACCTTGCCGTCAACTCTCAGCTCGTATCTTGTCATGTTTACGGAGAGCTTGTCGTACTTGACTTCCTTTATCTCCTGCTCACCTGCGCCCTGGCCTACACGGCGGTATACCGCCTTGATCCTTGCGATGACCTCCTTGGTGTCGAAGGGCTTTACGATATAATCGTCCGCTCCCAGCTCAAGGCCGAGGACTTTATCGAATGTCTCGCTCTTTGCGGTGATCATTATGATCGGAACATTGGATTTTTTTCTGATCTCGCGGCAGACCTGCCAGCCGTCGATCCCGGGGAGCATAATATCGAGCAGGATGATGTCGGGCTTGAGAGCGTTATACTTGACAACAGCCTCCTCGCCGTCGTGTGCAAGTATCACACCATAACCGTCCTTTTCGAGATAGAGGCGCAGCAGCTCACAGATGTTCTTGTCATCGTCTACTACCAGTACTCTTCCAAGTGACATATTACTTCCTCCTTTTTGTTTTTCCTTAACATAGATTATAGCAGAAAAATGTTGCTGTGTCAATTGTTAAATCATTATAATTGTTATAGTTATTAACGTATTGGCCAAAAATAATGCACATAAATATATTTTGATTATACCAAATTTCGCGCCGATTTTGATGAATTTTTTATTAACTAAATATAAACGCATTGTAAACTTCATCAAATCTTGACCCAGCGTTTACAAAAAAATAACAGTTGAAAAGAACCTCTAACAAAACCGCCCAAAATTCGCCACAAAAGGTCAAAAACCGCACCCGAAAGCGTCGTTAAATGAATGTTAACGGTTTGTTTACAATTAATAATTAACCTTTTGGCTCCCCGATGCCTCTAATAATCAGAAAGGGAGAAACGGCGGCGGAACGTTCTGACTTCCGCAGCTCCCGAGAGACGAAGCAGCAAAATCACCCACGGAAAGGATATGATCTTATGGAAAGAGCAGCTCTGCTCAACGATCGGGCAGCCATACCGCCATAAAGCAGCTAACAAGCAGGAGGCCTTTACATATTTAACAAAAGCAGTCGCCGCTTATCAAGCATTTTAGCTTACACATCTCAAAAGGTAATAGAGTCTCTAAACAAACGCAAATGCGATATATTGTCAGATGTTGCCGAGAAGAAAAGAAAGCCGCCAAAAATAGTAGGAAAATTATATGTAAAGGCGTATAGCTTTCAAGATAAGCACAGCGGCGCAAGCGGTTATTTCGGCCGTCAAGGCCGAGCAAGCCGCTCCAAACAAGCCCTCTTCGACTTTCAGATATGTATTCTTCCTTGTTTTATTTGTTTTGTTTTTCGCCCTGCCGTTGATCGGCGGGGCATATTTTTTGTTATAACTTTTTATGCTGTTAATTTTTGTCTGTGTCTATTGACTTTTAAAAGAACGGCGCAAGCCTTTACAGCACTTACTATCCCGATGCTCCGCTGCCCGCAGACCCCCGACGATCCCGATGCTCCTGTTGGCCGTGAATCCCTGATGAGCGATAACGGCGTTAATGTATGGCAGGCCGACTCCCCTGTCGAGGGGCACAAGTACATCTATAACATCAAGTTCTCTGTCTCGGGCGAAGGCGCGACCGACCAGAAGCCCACCGACATGAGCGACGAAAAATACGCCGAGGCTCGCGAGGCCGTCGGTGCGGGCTTCGTTAAGATCAGCGTGCCCGCGCATATCCTCAAGCTCAAGGATCAGAGCAAGAGCGTCAACAAGTCCATTATGTCCGCCGAGCAGGCACGTTCACTCACGGGGCTGACCGCTGACGATATCCCCGACAATTACCTCTACACCCTCTGGACTGTCTCCACGGATTTCAAGGACATGACGCAGAAATATAACTTTACTTTAAGGCAACACCCACACCGTCAAGGGCGGCCAGACCTTCACGGTCGAGGGTCTGCCGATAGGTTCTTCCTACGCCGTGACCGAGGACGAACCCCTCGGCTTCGAGAACTGCAACGAAGCAAGCGACAAAAAGGTCATACGCTCGAGCCTCGGCACAGTCGAGTGCTTCCCCGTTGATACCGCGAGCCGCTTCTTCACTCTGGAGAACAAGGCCGAAGACGTCTGCGACCTCACGATCAGCAAGCAGGTCACAGGAAACCTTGGCAGCCGCGAGGAAGAGTTCAGCTTCGACATCAGCTTCTATGATGCGGCAGGCAAGCACCTCACGGGACTTCCCTAGGGAACGCAGTACACGATCAACGAAAAAGGCGCCGCAGACTACAACACCACTATCTCCGAAATAATCGGCGATGATGTCACGACCATCAATGGCAAGCTTGTCTCCTTGAGATCGCTGGACAAGAACACCTCCTACACTTACACCAATAACCGAGATCCCAATATCCCCGCAGGTGTGAGCCTGCCCATAGCAGCAGCCCTGTGCGGAGCGGTAATGCTCTCGGGAGCCCTGTTCCTTACCCGCAGGAAGCGCAAGCCAATGCAGGCTTGACAAGCACAGGCGCAATAAAGGCAACACCGCACGACCCGCGGCTAACGTCTCTGCACAT
>CAMNBY010000143.1 GCA_946533615.1 uncultured Clostridia bacterium | reverse complement strand
GGCTCGCGATATAAAAGCCGCGAAGAATGAACATCACGAACAGTATGATAACTGTCAGAGCGCCCACCAGCCCAAGCTCCTCGCAGACAACGGAGAATACGAAGTCGTTCTGAGACTCGGGGAGGTACATATATTTCTGTCTCGATTCGCCGAAGCCCAGGCCGAAAATGCCGCCCGAGCCTATGGCGATAAGTGAGTTGTAGGTCTGGAGGGTCTTGTCCCTCGGGTCGGAGAGAGGGTCGCGCCAGCTCTCAATTCGGTCGGTGATGTAGCCGAAGTTACCCGCGGAGATCATATACGCCACAAGCACTCCGCCCATAAGCACCGCAAAGAGCATAAAGCCCCAGAAATGGCGCTTCGGCATTCCGCTTATATACATCATCACAACGCCGATGATGGCGATTATCATAACAGCGGACATATGGCGCTGTGCTACAAGCACGCCCATAACAAAGGCAAAGACGATGGCAAAGGGGAAGATCGACGCCTGCCATTTGATGAAATACGGATAAAGCGTCGAGCCTATGTAGGCAAACATGATGATGAAGCCGATCTTCAGCAGCTCCGAGGGCTGCACCTGTATCGGGCCGAAGTCGAGCCAGCGAGTGGCGTCGGCTGTCGAGGTGCCGACGAATATCGTTATTGCGCTCAGCACCCAGGTCGCGCCGAAGGCAAAGTAAGCGACAACGGTATTTGCCAGCAGGTGATAGTCCATCATCGAGACAACGATCATGACCACCAGACCAAGCAGCGCCCAGCGTATCTGCCGTTTAAGATAGTAGAAGCCGTCGCCCATATCGGAGATGGCTCTGGCGTAGCTGGCGGAAAACATCATTATTATACCAAACACAAGCAGCACGAGTATAAGCAGCAGGAACGGCTTATCTATCTCGTGCTTTATTATCCTGAATCTATATGTCTTCGGGACGAGGAGCGCCTTGAGCCAGTTTTTCTCAAGCCTCGGTCTCGGGGCCGCCTTTTCGGCAGCGGGAGCAGAAGCAATATTTTCTTCCAAATCCTTACCTCCGTTCAAGATACGGAAAGTCAGAGCTTTCCGCTGTACACAGCAAAGCCGACGGCTGCGGCACCGCCGACTGCCGAGGCTGCTATCGACATAAGAAGAATGCTGTAGGGGCGCCAGCCGATCGCCGAAAGATGGGCGTGCAGCCCCGCGCCTTTAAGCAGCAGCTTCTTTGTCCTTTTGTATAAAAGATAATGTGCGGCAGCACAGAAAAAGTCGATGATCGCAGGCAGTGCCAGCATACAGAGCAGCAGCTCCTGCCCGATGACAAGCGGCGCGGCACAGATGAACGCTCCCGCGAGCATCGCGCCCGACTCGCCGATAAAAAGCTTTGAGGGGTGGAGCGACCATATCAGGATACCAACACAAGCCGCCGCAGCACAGCTGCAAAAGCAGGCCGCAGCATTCCTGCTGAGCACGTTGCTGCAAACCGCAGCAAACATCATACCGACAGCCGCCGAGCAGGCGCACAGTCCGCCGATGCTGTCATCGGTGTTGCCGTTGAAGCAGTCGTGCAGCTTGAAGGCGTTTATGCAAAGGGTCATCGCGAGCGCCGTCAGCGGGTAATAAGCGACAGAAAACTCGATATACCCGAGCCTGAAAGGCAGCAGCACCAAGGTGTCGGCGCCTGTCCTCAGCCTGAGATAAGCGAGCAGCAACAGGCTCAACAGAAACTCAGCAAGCAGCTTTTTTCCGAAGCCCAGCACCACGCGCTTTCCGCGAAAGTCCTTGAAAAAGTCCTCAATAGCGCCTATGCCGAAAAGCAGCAGCGAATAGACCGCACAGGCGATCACAGATCTGAGCTCTGCCGAGAAGCCCTCTTTTGAATAGAGTCCCGCGATAAGGGGCAGCATTCCCAAAAGAAAAGCGGCTGCCATAACCGCGCCGCCCATTTTTGGCTCCGAGCCGTCAGTTCTGAATCTGTCTCCGAGATACCAGTCGAATTTACCGGTCTTCAATCTGCGGAGATAAGGTATGAACAGCCGACCGAGCAGGAACGAAGCGCCAAGCTCTGTTATCATTATAACACATATGTCAAGCCAGCGCATAATATACTTCTTCGAGCTTCATTCCGCGGCTGCCCTTGAAGAGCACCGCGTCGCCCTCCCTGATCTCTTTTTTCAGATATGCCGCAAGCTCCTCACGGGTATCGAAGTGCTTGCAGGCGGCCTCGTCGAAGCCCTTGCGCACAGCGCCCTCGATGTAGTACACCGAATTCTCGCCGAAGCAAAGCAGCACGTCGGCCTTTGAAGCCGCAACATACTCGCCTACGTTTTTATGATAGGTCTTGCTGTTCTTTCCGAGCTCGAGCATATCGGCCAGCACGCAGAAGCGCCTGCCGCCCTCGGTCACAGCCACCTGAGACAGCACCGAAAGCGCAGCCTTCATGGAATCAGGTGCGGCGTTGTAGCAATCTACCACATAGGTGATGCCGTTTTTCTTTTCTATATTCTGTCTCATGCCCTGAGGCCTGTAATCGGCTACAGCTGCCGCACAGTCCTCGGGAGACATTCCAAGACAGACTCCCGCGCAGAAGGCTGCGAGCGCGTTTCGGACATTATGCTCGCCGAGTGCATGAACAACGGCAGGATACTTGTTTCCCTGATAATTGATAGTAAAGGAAACGCCGCTGTCCTCGGCGGTGATGCCGCTCGCGAAGACGTCACAGTCTTTTTTCTTTATAGAATAATACACAGTTCTTCTGCCGCGGGGTCCGCAGGAGGAGAGGAATTTATCATCTTTGTTCAGTATCAGCGGAGCATCGGGTGCTGCGCCGTCAAGTATCTCCAGCTTCGCCTTGAGGATATTCTCCTGCGAGCCGAGATTTTCGATATGAGAAACGCCGATATTCGTTATCACGCACAGGGTAGGCGCCGCACAGGTCGAGAGCCTTGAGATCTCGCCGAAGTGGTTCATACCCATTTCGGTAACAGCAGCCGTGTAGGTGCTGTCAAGCCCGAAAAGAGTGAGCGGCAGGCCGATCTCGTTGTTGTGGTTGCCTTCGGATTTAAGTGTCTTGAAGCCATGCGACAGCACACAGGCGATCATGTCCTTGGTTGTGGTCTTTCCCACCGAGCCCGTAACGCTGACCATCGGGATATCGAATCTCATTCTGTAGTAATGTGCAAGATCGAGCAGAGCCTTGGCTGTGGAATCAACGACTATGCACCTTGCTCCCTCTACAGGGTGCTCGGTTATAACGGCAAGAGCTCCGAGCTCCATTGCCTTTGCGGCATAGTCGTGCCCGTCAAAGTTGGCGCCCTTGAGCGCAACAAAGACCGAGTTTTCGGTTATTTTTCGCGTATCCGTAGAGATGCTCTCGACCGTCAGGTCGGCAGGATAGCCGAAGCTTCCGTCAACAGCGGCGACGATCTCCGCTAAGCTCATTCTTTCCATAGCTGACTCCGTTCGTGGGGCTGAACCCCGGTTATTTAAGGCTCTGTCAGAGCTCTGCAAGCGCCTCGGCTACGACCTCGCGCTCGTCAAAGTGGATCTTGACACCGCCTGCAAGGATCTGGTAGTCCTCGTGGCCCTTGCCCGCGAGCACGATTATGTCGTCCTTCTCGGCGTTCTTTATCGCCCAGTGGATAGCCTCGCGCCTGTCGGTCATCTTTATATAGGGTGTGTTCTTTCCGTCAAGGCCTGCAAGGATATCCTTGATTATATCCTCGGGGTCTTCGTTCCTCGGATTATCCGATGTTACTATAAGGAAATCCGCGTTGTCTGCCGCTGCCTGAGCCATGAGCGGTCTCTTGGTGGCATCGCGGTTACCGCCGCAGCCGAAGAGGCACTTTACCTTACCCTTTGCGCCGTTGCGTATCGCAGAAAGCACATTAGCCAGCGCATCGGGAGTGTGGGCATAGTCACAGATGACCGTGAAGTCTCTGCCCGTAGGGACTACCTCTGCCCTGCCGCGGACGCCCTGCATCTTGTTGAGCTGCCTGATAACGAGCTCGGGATCGAAGCCCAGAGTCTCGCAGCAGGCGATGACAGCCAGCGAATTTGAAACATTGAAAACGCCGGGCATCTTGAAGTCAACGTTGTGCTTGTTGCTGCCGTCGCAGTAAACATATTTCACACCGCTTGCCGAGAGGAGTATGTCCTCGGCGAAGAAATCCGCCTTGGTCTCTGCGGAATAAGTATTGCTGGGGCAGGAGATCTCTTCGAGGTAGCGCCTGCCGTAAAAATCGTCGATATTGATTATAGCCTCTGCGGAAACATCAAAGAGAAGCTTCTTGGCCTGATAGTAGTTCTCCATAGTGCCGTGAACGTCAAGATGATCCTGAGTGAGGTTTGTGAAAATGCCTACCGCAAAATTGCAGGGGCCGAGCCTTTTCTGCTCAAGACCCTGAGAGGAGGCCTCCATAACAACATACTCGCAGCCCGCGTCGGCCATCTTGCGGAAGAGCTCGAATAGCTCATAGGGCTCGGGAGTTGTTCTTGCCGTGGGGAGCACAAGATCACAGATCTCGTTCTGGCAGGTGCCGATGAGGCCGACCTTCTTTCCAAAGCCGTCCAGAACTTTTTTCATAACTGTGGTAATGGTGGTCTTGCCGTTGGTGCCCGTCACGCCGATAAGCTTCATCTCGCGCTCGGGGTGGCCGAACCATGCAGCGCACAGCGCAGGATATGCTGCTCTTGTGTCCTCGACTATGATCTGATTATCAAGTCCGAGGTCATGCTCGGCGACGATAACGGCTGCGCCCTTGGCTATCATGTCACGGGCGGCGGTGTGTCCGTCGAAGGTATTGCCCTTTATGCACACGAACACAAAGCCGGGAGCAAGCTCCCGTCTTGTATCGGAGGTAACACCTGTTATTTCGGTGTTGCTCAGTGTCGTCTGTGCAACGTCCTTGATCAAATCATACAGTTTCATAGGATTTCCTTCTCTCATGTTCCGCCGCTGCGGAAGGTATTTGTGTGTTCCTTTGTTTTACCACGAGCCCACGGATTGTGACTGGAACGTTACCGAAACAGCCGAACCCACTGGCGCTGTGCTTTGTGCCGGGAAGCTCTGGTCATCCGACGCGATAGAATCCTCCTCGTCGATCGCCGAACCCTGCGACGAAAGGTTGAGTCCTGCTGCTGCAAGAACCTCCTTGGCCTTTTCACGACTGAGTCCCTGTATGTTGGGGACAGTCGTTGTTTCCTCGGTATAGTTTTCATCGGTGTAGAGGACGACTGTGCTTCCTCTTTCAACTGTTACCAAGGACGGCACCTGCTTGTATACCGTAGTGCCGGTGCCCTTGACCTCTACGTTCAGTCCGAGGTCTTTAAGAGTTTTCTCCGCGTCGGTGACTGATGAATATTCAACATTGCTTACATTGACCTGCATCTCTGCAAGCTCTTCGTCCGTGTACTGCGGGAAATATCCCATATACGGCAGGATCTCGGTGAAGATCTCGGTGCAGACAGGCGCCGCCAGCTGCGAGCCGTAATATTCCGCTCCAAGGGGGTGGTCGATAACGATAAGCATTACGACCTGCGGGTCGTCTGCGGGAGCGAACGCGCAGTAAGATGCAACGTAGGTGTTACCTGTAACGTCCTCGTCCATCTTCTGGGAGGTACCCGACTTTCCGCCTATGCGGTAGCCCTTTATCAGGCAGTTGCCGCTTGGCGACGAGGTGCAGACATTTTCAAGGATCGCCCGAATCTCGGCGGAGACCTCCTCGGAAATGACCTGTCTTTTTACAACGGTGTCAAAGTCCTTGACAACGTTGCCGTTGGGGTCAACTATCTTGTCAACGACCTGAGGCGTTACAAGGTATCCGCCGTTGATGGCCGCCGAGTAAGCGGTTATCATCTGGATAGGCGTGATCTTGTTGCCCTGTCCGAAAGAGGAAACGGCAAGATCGACTATCGACATATTGTCAACATCGAAGTAGAAAGGGTCGGCCTCGCCGGGAAGGTCGATGCCCGTTTTCTCGGTAAACCCGAAGGCTCTGAAATACTTCATGAACCTCTGGACGCCCATTCTCTGGCTGATCTGAACGAACACAGGGTTGCAGGAGTTCGTCATAGCAGCCGCAAGGTTCTGCGAGCCGTGGTTCACAAACGACCAGCAGCTGATCGGCGTATCTGCAACAACTATCTGGGTGTTGCAGGTAAAGGTGTCGTCAAGCGTGATCGCGTTGTCCTCGAGAGCCGAGGCGCCCGTGATGACCTTGAACACCGAGCCCGGATTGTAAAGGTCGGAGACCGCCTTGTTTCTCCACTGTCTTGACCACTCGTTGAGCTCGATCTCGTGATACTCGTCGGAGCCGGGGTCGAGAGCCGCCAGCTGTGCCGCAACGCTCTCGTTCGTTATCTCAGCAGGAGAGTTGTTGTCGTAGGCGTATTTGGTCGCCATTGCGTAGACAGCGCCCGTGTTGGGGTTCATTATTATGCCGCAGACTCTGTCAACGGGTGTGCTTTTTTCGTAGGCCTTTTCAAGGGCTTTTTCCAGCTGATACTGGATATTCGCATCAATGTTCAGCACCAGCGAGGAGCCGTCCTGAGCATCGTAAGACTGCTTGTAGCGGTAGGGAATGCTCTTGCCGTCACGGTCTGTGGCGGTGATGACTCTTCCGTTTGTGCCGCGAAGGTAATCGTCGTAGTATGCCTCGAGGCCGTAGATGCCGTTGCCGTCGTAATCAAGATGCCCGACAACTGTCGAGGCGAGGTCGCCCTGCGGATAAAACCGCTTTGTCGAGGGCTCACACCTGATGCCGTCAAGGCCTTCATCGCTTAGGTAAGCCTCGATCTCTGCGGCGACCGTCTTGTCAACATTCTGCTTGATGGTCTCGTACTGTGATTCCTTTTTGGTGCAGGCCGTTCTGACAACATCCGTCTCGACGTCCAGCTTATCCGAAAGGAAGGTCACAAGATCATCGTATGTATCCTGAGTGCTCTTGGTGCCGTCAAGCTTTTCCTGATACTCGGCACGCTTCTCGGGGTCCTTCTCGTCGGCGATGAGCTCATTCAGCTCCTTGATCCTCTCGTCGCGCTTGTCAAGGTAGTCGCCCCAGAGCATCACGGGGTCACAGTAAACTCTATAAACCGTCGCGCTCTGCGCCAGCACCTGTCCGTTCGTGTCGTAGATCGTTCCGCGCGAGGCCTGCGTCACAGTGCTCTTGACCTGCTGTGAATTGGCTAGATCCTGCCACTTCTTGGCCTCGATAACGCTGACCCTGAAGATAACATACACTATATATGCGATAACGGCGACGATAAGAACGACCACGTTTCTTGTAAGCCTTCGCTTCATTTTTTTGGTTGGCAGATCCGTCATTTGTTTCCCTTCCATCAAACCTGCTTGTCGTTAGTTTTCTTTTATATTATATTTTTCACGCTCCGATATATTCCAGAAGCTCGTTGAACTTCCGCTTGAGCGTAACAAAGATGTTATCGTCCTTGGGGGCTGTGGCCTCGGCGACCTTCGGTTTCGGCACCTCCACATACTCTATCTGGGATTTGTCAAGCTTTCTGAGGCCGAGCTTGTTCTCGGCATAATCCTCGACCTTTGTGAGGCCGGTCTTTTTCGCCAGTTCGGACTCGAGCCCGGCATTTTCGTTTTGCAGGCGAGTGAGCTCGTTTTCAAGCTCGGTCTGCTCGGCGTACATACTTGTGAGCTGCACGCGGCCGTATATCATCGAACCGAAGATAAGGAATGCCGCCGCCGCGATAGCAAAGGCCTTGAAGACGCTTATCGTCCTTTTTGTCCTCGTAAGCTTCACAGGCTTGTCTGTATCTGCTGCAGGTTCGGTATCGACCTGCTCCGTTATATCCGACTCGGCGTAGTCCAATTCATACGCAAGATTGTTTCTGTCCATTTCTTCACCAGTGTTCCTTCTGCCGCTTCACGGCAGCATTTATTTTATCTTTTCGATTATTCTCAGTTTAGCGCTGTGGCTGCGGTGGTTCTCCGCAAGCTCCTGCTCCGAAGGTTCGACAGGCTTTCTCGTCACGAGCCTGCCGCGCGGCGTCTTTCCGCAGACACAGACAGGGAAATCGGGCGGGCAGGTGCAGCCTGTGCAGAATGTCTGGAAGCGCTGCT
>CAMNBY010000142.1 GCA_946533615.1 uncultured Clostridia bacterium | reverse complement strand
TCTCCGGTCGCTGCGGAAGCGGTAGAACAGCCACGCCATAAGCGGACCGACGACTCCCCAGTCACAGCAGAACGTGACCATTATCAGGGCAAAGACCGCAAGGCGGCTGACCCCTCTTTCCTCGGCGCAGAGCATAAGGAAGGTCACGAACAGAGTGATGATGACATTGAAGTCGGGCTTCAAAAGGGTGTTGTAATGCGAGAGGGCGTAGGGTATCTGAGAAATCAGGCCGAACGCCAGAAGCCTGATACCGTAGCGCCTGCGCGACGAGGTGTGCAGAAAGCCCTCGACAAGAAAAAAGAACATGACGGGCGCCGTGATCCGCCCTATAACGCGCATAAGACTGTAGAGCGCGATCCGCGAAGCCGGAGCCTCGGTCAGTCCGCCTGAAAGCATGAACATTGCGATGTGGTCAGCAAGCATCGCGGCAATGGCTGTGTATTTGAGCTGCTGCCGGTCGAGCCCGTGTTTTTTAGTATCCTCAGTTTTTTCCATAACTGCCCCCTGCTGTATCTCAGGGGAATTATATCACATTGGCGGTGCTTTGTCAAGCTGAGCAGATTTCGGTATTACAGATTAGTTAAGATTATTAAAATATTAAAAAACCGTATTTGGCGAAGCTATGCAAAAAGAGCTTTCCGCTTTGGGCTGTTCTCACAAAGATTCTTAAAAATCTGTGTACTTTTTTATATGCGATTGACAACTTGAAAAGTCGGTGATATAATGTACATAGGAAAATTTTGCAAGGAGGTGCTGTTATGAAACTTGATAAGAGATACCTATCAGCGGTCTGTGCTGCCGTTATAATGGCTGGTGCGCTGGTTTCCTGCGGTTCTTATGAGTTTCCGGCAGACAAGATCTACACCTTATTTCCTGTGACCGAAACAAACGGCGATAACGATTCAGATATAAACAGAACTCTTTCCCCTGCTTCGAGCGACGAAGCAGCCGACAGCAGAAACGCTGACGGCTCCGGCGGTGCGAATGGCACAAACGGCGCATACGGCTCGAATGGCGCGAACGGTTCGGGATCGGGCAGCAGGTCGGCGGCCGGCGCGGGAGATGTTCCCACCAAGGACGGCGAGGACGGAAAGGCCGAGGACGAAAGCAGCAAGGACGGCAAGGCCGGCAACGGCGGCAAGTCCGCAGATGACGATAAGGACAAGGACGGCGATGGCAAGGAAGACGGCGCCAAGACCACCACAAAGTCCACCACCAAGAAAAAGACCACCACGACAACACAGGCTACCGAAGCTCCGGCTCCCGTGACTGCGGCTCCGCAGCAGGCTCCTGCACAGACACAGGCTCCGCAGACAGTTTACGTTCCGCCCGAGACCACTACTCAGATCACTCAGGCACAGACAGCGGCTCCGCAGCAGACTCAGGCACCGAAGCAGACTCAGGCGTCTGCCGGCTCTGAGGCTCCCGCTAATCCTTACGCCAAGCAAATTATCGAGATCAAGGGCAACGCCGATCAGGAAGAATGTCTGAAATATGTGAATGAGGAGCGCAAAAAAATGGGGCTTTCTCCACTAATTCTGGAAAAAGACCTCTGTAAAGCTGCGGAAGTCAGATGCAACGATATACAGCAGCTATTCGACCATGAACGCCCCAATGGACAAAAGAGTAGTAAATACGTCATGGAAGTTATGGGCTCCTCGAAGGGCGGCGAGAATATTGCAAATGGATATTACAACGCCTGGGAGGTAATGTATCTAAAAGAACCGTACACCTATACCGAAAACGGAGTGAAAAAAACAGGTTGGTATTATGGTTGGATGTACACATATTTGGAAGGAAAAACCCATAGAGATAACATCCTTGACCCGGTTTTCAAATACATCGGCATAGCATATGAACCATCAGGAGGATACTGGGTACAGCTCTTCAGCAATTGATAAGACATAATGATACAAAGCCCAACGGCACGGCGCTGTTGGGCTTTTTTGTAATATTAACGTTCCGGGGCGCATAGACTCTAATACGATAACGTTTGTATTGGAGTGAGATCAGATGACAGATTCGGATCAGGAACGAGCCGTGATGCTGGCGGAATACACCCTTGAACACAAATGCACCGTCAGGGCTACGGCAAAGCACTTCGGGATAAGCAAATCAACGGTACACAAAGATCTTACAGACAGGCTGAAAAAGCTCTCGCCGGCTCTTTATTCCGAGGTGCGCGAGCTGCTCGAAACAAACAAAAGGGAACGTCATATCCGCGGAGGCCTCGCCACAAAGCACAAATACGAACGCGAGCGCCTCTCCTGCGGGAATACATAGCAAAAAAGAGCCGCGCTCGGTGCGTGGCTCTTTTGGTTTGTTTTGTGATCTTGTGTTAAGAGTTTACTTTCTCTTCTTGGTAGCAACCAATGCTGCGCCTGCAACTGCAAGACCTGCAAGAGCGATGCCTGCTGCGGCACCGGCCTCGGTGTTGTTGCCTGCGTTGCCTGCGTTGTCGCCGCTGGGAGCAGGAGTAGCGGGTGTTGCGGGTGCGGGTGTGTTGTCAGCCGGAGTCTCTGCGGGAGTCTCAGCAGGTTTCTCGGCAGGAGTCTCAGCCGGGGTCTCAGCAGGGGTCTCTGCGGGAGCGTCCAGACCGGTAACAGTGAAGGTGATCTCGATGCTCTCCTTGGGTATAGTCTTGAGCTGCTCCTTGCCAAGACCATCGTTCCACTGGTTAACTACCTGAATATTGAGCTGATCCTTGGTATCAGGATCGAGAACAGGAACGCCCTCGCCGGGGATAGCAACATCGGCGCCGTCAATCTTCACCTTAACGTCAGATACCTTAACGTCCTGTGTGTCAAGTGTAGACTCTGCGCTGCTATCACTTCTGGGCAGAGTTGTGGAAATGCCGAGAATGTTGAGAGCGTCAGAATTGCCGGTAAGGTCGCCGGTCATCTTAATGGTGTAGGTGCCGTCGCCTGTGATGGTAGCATCCTCAAATGCAACAGGTGTGCCCTCGGTAACGGTGTTCCAGTCCTGAGCAACGTCGTCAACCCAGCAAATGAACTTGCCGTTCCAGTCGGTAACGTCAGGGTTGC
>CAMNBY010000141.1 GCA_946533615.1 uncultured Clostridia bacterium | reverse complement strand
CTTTCAAGGAGAATTTGGGTAATATGACGGAAAATATGCAAGCAGATAGCGTGCAAAGGCGTTAGCCGGTGGTTGTGCGGTGTTGCCTTACATGACGCAAAACGATTGGAGGATAAAAAGCATTGGCTGCTGCAAAAAAAGCACCCGCAAAAAAAGCAACCTCGAAAAAACCGCCCGCCCAAAAGAGTGCCGCCAAGACCTCTTCCGCAAAGGCAGCGAACAATAAAAAGGATCAGGCCATGGCCGGCGAGGCCAAGCGCTTCTGGAGCTACATACTGTTCTTTTTCGGCGTGGCCGAGCTGCTGCTGACCTTTGTCCGCGGCGACGGCCTGTGGCAGGATATGTTCTATGCCAACCGCGGGCTTTTCGGAATGTCGGTCTTCCTTGTGGGGCCGCTGATAATCTATACCGCCTTGCAGATCGCTTCCGACAAGACCCGAAGCGCAATAGTCGCAAGAGCGATACAGGGTCTTGTTCTGATGATACTTTTAAGCGCCACCGCACAGATCCTTTTCGGTTCGCCGATAGTCGGCGAGGGCTTCGGCAATAAGCTCGACAAGCTCTACCGCGACGGCTCGGATCTTAACGGCGGCGGCATCACCGCAGCTCTCATCGGCTGGCCGCTGCTTTCGGTCTTCAAGAAGGTCGGTGCGGCGATCATCGTGCTGCTGCTGGATTTCACATTCATCATGCTGCTGACGGACATCACCCTCCCCGGGCTCTTCAAGGGGCTCTCAAAGCCCATCGTCGGCGGCTATAAGGCTGTCGCCGAGAATCACGCCGAAATGGTGATGCAGCGGGAGGAGCGCCGCGAGCGTGAAGCCGCCGAGCAGCCTCCCGCAAGGACAACAAAGGAAAAGAAGCGCGTTGACATTGCCAAGTACCTCCGCGAGACCTTCAACGAGGCCGAGGTGGAGGAGCCGCCCAAAAAGGGCAGGAAGGGCCGAAAGCCCGAGCCCTCTGAGCCTGCTCCCGTTGACGACAAGAACGAGGAGGAGCAGGAGCGCATACTCCGGCAGATAATCGCCGAGGCCGTAAGCACCAGCACAACTCCCGAGCCCGAGCCCGAAAAGCCCGCACCCGAAGAAGCTCCCGCAGAGGAGCTCCCCGAGGAGCCCAAGGGCGAACAGGTCGTTCCCGAGCTTGGCCGCAGTCAGGTCTGGGATCTTCCCGAAAAGGGAGAGCAGAAGCCCAAGAAGCTGCTGCGCAAGCCTCAGCAGAAGCTCTCGGCCGCAGAGGAGCAGCGCGAGGTCTTTGTTGACAGCGAGGGACAGACAAGCCTCACCGAGCAGTACGAGACCATACCGACCTACGTTTATCCCCCCGTGGATATCCTGAAATATATCAAGAATTCCGCATCTCCCGACGAGGTGCAGAACGAGATAACAACCAAGTCCCAGACCCTTGCCAGGACCCTTGAGGACTTTGGTATACAGGCCACCCTCGTGGGCATCAGCCGCGGTCCTTCCGTTACCCGCTATGAGATCCAGCCCGGCAGAGGCGTGCCTGTTTCCAAGATCGAGAAACGCTCCAAGGACATCGCCCTGAACCTTGCTGTTGACGGTGTCCGTATCGCACAGATCCCCGGCAAGGCTGCTATCGGCATCGAGGTGCCGAATGTCTACCGCGACGCCGTATCTCTCCGCGAGCTCATTGACAGCGACGACTACCGCAGCGCAAAAGGCAAGCTGAGCTTCGCCGTAGGCCGTGACATCGACGGAAACATCGTTATGGGCGACATCGCCACCATGCCCCATATGCTGATCGCAGGCACCACGGGCTCAGGTAAATCCGTGTTCACGAACTCGGTGATACTCAATATCCTCTACCACGCAACGCCCGACGAGGTCAAGCTGATACTCATAGACCCGAAGAAGGTCGAGTTCCCCGTTTACAACGGTATCCCGCATCTGCTCATTCCCGTCGTCACCGACCCGATGAAGGCCGCCGGCGCTCTGGGCTGGGCTGTCAACGAGATGATGCGCCGCTACAATCTCTTCGAGGCCAACGGCGCGAAGAACATCGAGGACTTCAACGAGTTCGTTGACGAGAACCCCGAGCTGAACTACAAGAAGCTGCACTATATCGTGATAATCATAGACGAGTTCGCCGACCTGATGCTTGCAGCAAAGAACGAGGTCGAGGAGAGCGTTATGAGGCTGGCACAGCTGGCGCGTGCCGCAGGTATGCATATGCTGATAGCTACCCAGTCGCCGAGAACGGACGTTATCACGGGACTTATCAAGGCCAATATCCCGAGCCGTACAGCGCTTTCGGTCTCTTCAAACATTGACTCACGGGTCATCCTCGACGAGATCGGCGCCGAAGAACTGCTTGGCAAGGGCGACCTGCTCTATAAGCCTATAGGCTATCCCAAGCCTGTCCGCATACAGAGCGGCTTTGCCTCAACGGCCGAGATACGCTCTGTTGTCAAGTTCCTGAAAAACGAGCTCGTCACCGATTACGACGCCGAGGTCGTTCATGAGGTCGAGAAGAACCAGCGCGAGCTGGAGCAGTCCAAGAGCAAGAACACCACCAGCGTTGACGACATCGCCGTCAACCCCGACGACGATCTTGTTAATCAGGCGATAACGATAATAGTCGAAACAGGCAACGCCTCGACCGCCTATTTGCAGCGCAAGCTCAAGCTCGGCTTCCCGAGAGCTGCAAGGATAATGGACGACATCGAGGCTATGGGCATAATCGGCCCGCAGGAGGGCTCGAAGCCCAGAAAGATAAACATAACCAAGGAAGAGTGGTACGAAAGACAGGGGCGCAGTTAAATGGCACGCCGCTCTAAGAAAAGAAAGAAGCACCGCGGTCCGCGAGGCCCTGCCTTCACGACCTTCCGCGTGACCGTCGGGATAATCATAGCCGCCGCGGTGGTGCTGGGGCTGCTTTATTCGGGCGTCCTGAAGAATCGCCTCGGGCTGAAGCCCTACAAGGAGCCCGCCGCACCCGACGCCGACACCTCGGTGAGATTCATCGACGTGGGTCAGGGCGATTGCACCCTCGCTGTTTCAAAGGGCGTGTCCCTGCTGATCGACAGCGGCGAGGAGGACGAGCAGAACCGCGTCATCACCTACCTCGAAGCCCTTGGCATCAAGAAGCTTGATTATATAATAGTCACCCACCCGCACTCCGACCACATGGGCGAGATGAGCGACATCATCGACCGCTTCGGGGCAGGGGAGTTCATAATGCCGAGGCTGCCCGACGAGCTGGTGCCCACCATCTACAGCTATGAGAAGATGTTAAAGTCTCTTGCCGCCAAGGACATAAGGATCACCGCCTCCGAGGACAGCACCTTCACGGCGGGAGACTTCACCGTCGAGCTCTTCACGCCGAGCGCTGTCAGCGACAACCTGAACAACTGCTCGACCGTGGTGAAGCTCACCCACGGCGGCAACAGCTTCCTGATAACAGGCGACTGCGAGCGCGAGGAGGAGCAGCAGCTTATCCTGAAAGGCTGCGGCCTCGGCGCCGATGTGCTCAAGGTCGGACACCACGGCAGCGCAACTTCTTCAAGCGCCGAGTTCCTGGCGGCGGTAAGGCCTGTCTACGCCGTGATCTCGTGCTCTGCCGACAACAGCTACGGCCACCCTGCGGCCAGCACGCTGCTGCGGCTCAAGACCGTTGCCCGTGAGGTGCTGATAACCAGCGAGAGAGGCACTGTCACCTTTGTCTCCGACGGCAAGGGGCTCAGCGTTTATACGGACAAGGAAGAAAAATGACGGAGGGTCATACTGTGCTTTATGTTGACAGGATAGAAAACGGCAGCATCATCTGCGAGGACGGGCAGGGCAGAAAGACCGTGCTCTCGCCGCAGGAGCTGTCGGGAGAAGCCGCCGACGGCGATGTGCTGGTCAGGCGGCAGGGTAAATATGTAAAAAGCCAACGCCTCACGGAAAAGCGACGCGCTGAGATAAAGGCAATGCAGGACAAGCTGTTCAAATAGCCCTGTGAGCCATGGAGGGATCATCTGATGGAAAAGGATCTTTTTACACTGATAAACGAGAAAATGCCTAAGCTCTCGAAGGGGCATAAGCTCATAGCAAACTACATTCTCTCGCACTACGACAAGGCGGCGTTCATGACAGCCCAGAAGCTGGGTCTTGCCGTGGAAGTAAGCGAGTCAACGGTGGTGCGCTTTGCCACCGAGCTTGGCTATGACGGGTATCCCTCGCTTCAAAGAGCGCTGCAGGGGCTTATGCGCAACAAGCTCACCGCCGTCCAGCGCATCGAGGTCATGAACGACAGGCTCAGCCGCGAGGGAGTGCTCGAGCGGGTGCTCAGCCTTGACATCGACAAGATCCGCCGCACCCTCGAGGAGACCTCGCTGGAGGACTTTGACCGCGCAGTGGACATGATAACCGCCTGCGATACTATATATATAGTAGCCGCAAGAAGCACTGCCCCTCTCGCCAGCTTCCTCAATTACTATTTCACTCTCATGTTCCCGAAGGTAAAGCTCGTGCACAATTCCTCCACAAGCGAGATGTTCGAGCAGATAATGCACATCGGCGGCAACGATGTGATGATAGGCATATCCTTCCCGAGATATTCCCGCCAGACCGTAAAGGCGCTGGATTTTGCAAAGAGCAAGGGCGCCCACGTTATCGCCCTCACGGATTCGCGAAGCTCGCCGCTGGCTCAGTATGCCGATACGCTGCTGCTTGCCAACAGCGATATGGCTTCCTTCGTTGATTCTCTTGTGGCGCCGCTCAGCCTGATAAACGCGCTGATCGTTGCGGTCTCCATCACCGACATCGACCGCGTCTCCAAGAGCTTTGAAAAGCTTGAACAGATCTGGGAGGAGTATGACGTCTACGAGAAAAGCGACAACTCGGGAAGTGGGTTATGATAAAGCAGTCAGTCACAGCGCAGCCGAACGCCTTTGTGCCGAAGGCGAACGGAGCGACCGACGGGAGCAAAGAGAGCGCAGGCACAAACCTGCCCGTTCGGCGAGCAGGGGGCTTGGGGGCTGAGCCCCCATTCAAAATGGCTGACAGAATAATAATCGGCGGCGGAGCCTCGGGACTCTTCTGTGCGGTGCAGGCTGCGTGGCTCGGCGAAGAGGTGATCCTCATCGAGCACGAAAAGCATTGCGGACGCAAGCTGCTGATAACAGGCAAGGGACGCTGCAACGTAACGAACAACAGCGACGCCCGAACCGTGATGAACAACATCCCGAGAAACCCGAAATTCATGTTCTCGGCGCTCAGCCGCTTTGCCCCCGAGGACACGATGGCTTTCTTCGAGAGCCTCGGCATACCGCTGAAGACCGAGCGCGGCAACCGCGTATTCCCTCAGAGCGACAAGGCCGCCGACATCGCGGGAGCGCTGATAAATGCCTGCCGTGATGCGGGAGTGCGAATAATACACGCCGAGGCGGACAAACTTATAACAGAGAACGGAGCGGTGCAGGGAGTACGCTGCGGCAGCGAGGAGTTCTTTGCGCCGAAGGTCGTGGTCGCTACCGGCGGCAGATCTTATCCGCGGACAGGCTCAACGGGCATAGGCTATGAGCTGGCAAGACAGGCAGGCCACACCGTCACCGATATAACGCCCTCGCTCTGTCCGATCGTCTGCGAGGACAGGGACAGGCGCGACTGCGCCGAGATGATGGGGCTCTCGCTGAAAAACTGCACCCTCTCGCTGACAGAGCAGGGAAGAGACAAGCCGCTATATTCCGAGCTGGGCGAGATGCTCTTCACCCACTTCGGACTCAGCGGACCGCTGGTGCTTTCGGCATCGGCACATCTGGGAAGCCTCGAGAGAGGAAAGTATACGGTCAAAATAGACCTGAAGCCTGCCCTCAGCGAGCAGAAGCTTGACGACCGCCTGCTGCGGGACATCTCCGAGCAGCCCAACCGCGACCTTTCCAACCTGCTGAGAAAGCTGCTGCCCGCAAAGCTTATCCCGGTGGTCGTCAGAAGAAGCGGTATCGACGGCTTCAAAAAGGGCAACCAGCTGACCGCCGAGGATCGCCGCACTCTGGTGCAGCTGCTGAAAGGCCTCAGCTTTTCCGTCAGGGGTATGCGTCCCGTCGAGGAAGCGATAATCACCCGCGGCGGCGTAAGCACCGACGAGCTCAGCCCGAAAACAATGGAGTCGAAGCTTGTAAAGGGGCTGTATTTCATCGGCGAGGTCATCGACGTTGACGCCTATACGGGCGGCTTCAACTTGCAGATCGCCTTTTCCACCGCCTATGCCTGCGCCAACGGCTGACATGATATGACAGTAAATAAAAAGAACAGGAGATAAGAACTTATCTCCGCAAGGAGGAAACCATTATGGGAATAAACGTAGCCCTCGACGGACCGTCGGGTGCAGGAAAGTCTACTATCGCCAAGAAGATAGCGGCAAAGCTGGGCTTTGTCTATGTTGATACGGGCGCCCTCTATCGCTCTATCGCCTATTATGTGATAAACAACGGCGGCGATGTGAAGAACACCGAGCAGGTGATCTCCATGCTCCCCGGAGTGGACGTGAAGCTGAAATATAAAAGGAAGGCTCAGTGCGTAATACTCTGCGGCGAGGACGTTTCCGACAAGATACGCACGCCCGAGATCTCTATGGGTGCCTCCGCAGTTTCGGCTGTGCCCGAGGTCAGGGAGTTCCTTTTCGATCTTCAGCGCAGCATAGCAGCCGAGAATAATATTATCATGGACGGCCGCGACATCGGCACAGTCGTACTGCCGAACGCAGATGTCAAGATCTTCCTGACAGCCTCGGCCGAGGAGCGAGCCAACCGCCGCTTCAAGGAGCTTCAGGAAAAGGGCGACCCATCGACCTACGAGGAAGTCCTTAAGGACATCAATCAGCGCGACTACAACGACACCCACCGCGAGATAGCCCCGCTTAAAAAGGCCGACGACGCCATCGAGGTCGATTCCACTTCGATGACCCTCGACGAGACCGTGGACGCCATCACTGCCATCATCGAGGAAAAAACAGGCGCCAGGCCGCCCGAGAAAAAGGAGCGCAAGCCCCTGCTCGATTTCACGGACTATCCGCCCGTGAAGCGCGGAAAAAAGCTCAACCCCGTAAAGCTCTTTTTCTACAACCTGCTCAGGTACATAGTCATCTTCCTGCTCAAATGCTGGTATGACCTGAAATTCGAGGGCGTAGAGAACGTCCCCAAGGACGGCAGCAATATCTTCGCCTCCAACCACCGCAGTATGCTTGACCCCGTGCTTGTTGAGCTTCAGTGCCGAGTGCCTAATTCATTCATGGCAAAGGAGGAGCTCTTCGAGAAGGGCAAGTTCTTTGTCGGGCTCATCAAGTTCTGGGGCGCCTTCCCCGTTGCGCGCGGAAAGGGCGACACCGACGCCATCAAGCTCTCGGTCGAAAAGCTTGAGTCCGGCAGGAACCTGCTGATCTTCCCCGAAGGCACACGCTCCCACGACGGCAAGGTAGGCAGAGGCAAGACGGGCGTGGCTCTGATCGCAGCTGTCGCCCAGTGCCCCGTTATCCCCGTGGGGATCAATTTCGAGGGCAAGCTCAAATTCAGAAGGAAGATAGTTGTCCGCTTCGGCAAGCCCATCAGACCCGAACAGCTCAAGGTGACCACCCCCGGCCCCAAGGAGCTCAAGCTGCTGAAGAGCACGATCATGGATTCTATCATCGAATTGGTACACTGAAATGTTAAGAAATTGTAAAATTTTAGTCGCTAAGACCGCAGGTTTCTGTTTTGGTGTAGACAGAGCCGTAAAAATAGTGTATAATGAATTAGATAACCGCAATAATGTCGTTACATTAGGTCCTATAATCCATAACAGTAACGTCGTCGCCGACCTTGAGGAGCGCGGCTGCAAGGCCGTGACCCTTGATGAGGTGACAAGCGGACAGACAGTCATCATCCGCTCGCACGGAGTACCCAAGCAGGTCTTCGAGCGGCTGGAGCAGATCGGCTGCCAGACCGTAGACGCCACCTGTCCATTCGTAAAAAGGATCCACAATATCGCAGCCGAGCGCACCGCCGAAGGATATACCGTCCTGATAGCGGGCGACAGCTCTCACCCGGAGGTAGAGGGTATAAGAGGCTTCTGCGAGACCGAGTCTTTTGTGTTTGACGGGTGTAAGGAATTGGAAAATTTGCTGAAAAGTACAGGCTTTTCAAAAAAAAAGCTTGCAATTCTTGCGCAGACAACGTATAATAAAACTAAGTGGGATCAGTGTTGTAAAACTGCCGCCGAGCTTGCGCCCGACGCGCTGATCTACAACACGATATGCAGCGCCACCGCCGAAAGGCAGGCGGAAGCCGCAGAGCTTGCAAAAAATGCCGACCTTATGATAATAGTGGGAGGCAGGCACAGCTCGAACACCCACAAGCTCAAAGCTGTCTGTGATGAGTATTGTCCCTGCTATCTGATCGAAAGCGCGGACGAGCTTGATGGTATAGACTTATCATCGGCAGGATTGATCGGGATTTCAGCCGGAGCATCAACACCGGCTTATATAATCAAGGAGGTACTACGGACCATGAGTGAGATCATCAACAACGAAGAAGAATTTAACTTTGAGGAGGCACTGGAGGCTTCTCTGAAGCCTATACATATAGGTAAGAGAGTGCAGGGCACTGTTCTGAGTGTAAACAGCAACGAAGTGTATGTGGACCTCGGCACAAAGCAGCAGGGCATTATCCCCGCAGCCGAGCTCAGCGACGACCCCACAGCCAAGCCCGAGGATGTAGTAAGTGTAGGCGATACAGTTGAGCTTATCGTCCTCAAGACCAACGACCAGGACGGCATCGTTACCCTCTCCAAGAAGAAGGTAGACGCAGCTCTCGGCTTCGAGAAGATCTGCGCTGCCAAGGAGGAGGGAGCTATCCTTTCGGGCGTTGTTACCAATGTCGTTAAGGGCGGCGTTCTCGTTTCGTCCAACGGCGTAAAGGTATTCGTGCCTGCTTCCCAGGCCGCTCCCAGAAGAGATTATGACCTTAACGAGCTGCTCAAGCAGCAGGTAGAATTCAAGATCCTTGAGATCAACGAGGGCAAGCAAAGAGCCGTCGGCTCTATCAGAGCTGTTGCACGCGAGAAGAAGGCTGCCGCTCAGACCGCGTTCTTCGAGAACGTTAAGGTCGGCGATACAGTTAACGGCGAGGTAAAGAGCATCACCGATTACGGCGTGTTCGTTGACCTCGGCGGCGTTGACGGCCTTGTAAGAAGAGCTGACCTGTCGTGGAACCGCTTCAAGCATCCCTCTGAGATCGTAAGCGTCGGCGACAAAGTAGAGGTCACCATCAAGGATATCGACCCCGAGACCAAGAAGGTCGCTCTTACCTATAAGAAGGACTCCGAGAATCCTTGGGAGATCTTCAGGTCTGAGTACGAGGTAGGTCAGGTCATCAAGGCTACAGTTGTTTCCATTACCTCCTTCGGCGCTTTCGCACAGATCATCAACGGCGTGGACGGACTTATCCATATCTCCCAGATCGCTAACAAGAGAGTGGATAACGTTGCTGATATGCTCAAGGTAGGCGACGAGGTAGAGGTTAAGATCACCGACATCGACACCGAGAAGAAGAGGATCAGCCTCTCTATCAGAGCTCTCCTGCCCGAAGAGGACGAGGAGGAGATCGGCGAGTTTACAGGCGAGGAGGCCGATGAGGAGCCCGCAGAGGCTTCCGAGGAGACCGCTGAGTAAGAAAAAAGCGATCATTCGCTCGCTCGGGGCGCTTCTCCCCGATGACAAAAGCAATTCAAGGGGGCGGGCATTTCGTCCCCTTTGCTTATTTGTGACTGGCATATCCTTCCATAATGACGGATGTGCAGAGTTATGCTGAAAGGAGGCAGGATCCCGTTCCGCGGGAATGCTTATGGACAGTAACAGACCAAGGACGACCGCAAGAAAGAAAAAGAAAAAAAAGAGCAGCGGCGCTGCTGCCGGAAGAGTTGCGGGAGGCGTTGCAGTAAGAAGCTTTAAGATAATAGGCACCCTGCTGCTGTCGC
>CAMNBY010000140.1 GCA_946533615.1 uncultured Clostridia bacterium | reverse complement strand
AGCTCAATATCGGCGGGATAGATGATTTTGAAGTGCTCAGCGATGACGGAGTACCCTTCTGATCTTGAAAAAAGATCGCAAGAAACTGCTTTAGTAAGGAGGATTAAATCATGGAAAGAACAGGAAGACCTGTTAAGAGAGGCCGCAAGAAGGTTTGTATGTTCTGTGTTGACAGAGCAGAGAAGATCGATTATAAGGATATTGCAAAGCTCAGAAAGTGCATGACCGAGAGAGCCAAGATCCTTCCGAGGAGAGTTACAGGCACCTGCGCATATCACCAGAGAGAGCTGACGACAGCTATCAAGAGAGCTCGTCACCTTGCTCTTCTGCCCTATGTTGCAGACTGATCGCGCATTTTACTCAAAAGCTTCAAAGGTATCCGAAAGGGTACCTTTTTTGTTTCTGCCCGCGTTTATGCCGCGTTTACAAACAGGCAAAAAGCAGGCAATATTTTGGTATAATAAAGCACTTGAATTATCACGCGATATGTGGTATCATTAAAGAGTAAAGTATACAAGAAAAGTATAGACCCGTGTTAGAACAAAGGAGGCTGCTATGGAAGACAGAAAGATAAAGATAATAGATGGTAAGCCCGTTTATCCCTGCGTGCCTACAAGAGAGCTGGTAGTGTTCCCGAATATGGTGCTGCAGTTCGACGTCGGAAGGCAGAGCTCTGTGAGAGCGATGAAAAGCGCAATGACCACCGGCGAGCTCGTGTTCCTTGTTGCTCAGTGCGACGCGACAGTCGAGCATCCGAGTAAAAAGGACGTGTTTGATTACGGCACCCTCGCCAAGGTAAAGCAGATAGTAAAAACACCCTCGGGCGTCTACAGGTGCCTCGTCGAGGGCGTGAGAAAGGCCAAGCTCAAAAAGCTCTATGATAAGGAGCCGTACTATGAGGCAGAGGTCAGGGAGGTCGCGAACTACTCTCAGGGGCAGCTCAACGACACCGAGACCGAGGCCGTTATGCGCGAGCTTAAAGAAGTCTTCACCGAGTATTCTCAGGTGATTCCGAGAATGCCCAAGGAGATGGTCGTGCAGGTCGTCGCCGCAGATACGCCCATCAAGCTCTTCGAGGCCGTGGCCTTCAATGTCATGCTGCCCTTCGGGGATAAGCAGACCCTGCTCGAGGTGCCCTCGGCATCGGCCAAGCTCGTAATGCTAATAACCCTGCTCTCGCACGAGATCGAGATACTCACCCTCGAGGCGCAGATACACGAGCAGGTGCATGAGTCCATCGACCGCAGCCAGCGCGAGTTCTATATCAGAGAGCAGATCAAGGCACTGCAGAACGAGCTCGGCGAGACCGCCCCGATGGGCGATATGTTCGACGATATCCAGCAGTATAAGGAAAAGATCGACGCCCTGAATGCCGGGGAAGAGGTCAAGAAGAAGCTCGGCGACGAGCTCAAGCACCTCCAGAGCCTGCCTATGGGCTCGCAGGACGCAGCACTGCTGCGCAATTATTTCGAGACCGTGTTCGCCCTCCCCTGGGATACAAGAACGACCGATACAAAGTCCATGGCCAAGGCCGAAAAGATCCTCGAGCAGGATCACTACGGCATGAAAAAGGTCAAGGAAAGAATTATAGAGAACCTGTCCGTGCTTAAGCTCACGGGCGGCAGCAAGGGACAGATAATCTGCCTTGCAGGCCCTCCGGGAGTCGGCAAGACCTCGGTGGCTAAGTCCATAGCACGTTCGCTCGGAAGAAAGTACGTCCGCGTTTCTCTCGGCGGCGTCACCGACGAGAGCGAGATACGCGGCCACAGAAAGACCTATATCGGCGCTATGCCCGGACGCATCATGGACGGCATGAGACAGGCGGGAACAAAGAACCCCGTGATGCTGCTCGACGAGATAGACAAGATGGGTCACGACTATCGCGGCGACCCTGCCTCGGCAATGCTCGAGGTGCTCGACAGCGAGCAGAACACAATGTTCCGCGATCACTACCTTGAGGTGCCGTTCGACCTCAGCGAGGTGCTGTTCATAACCACAGCCAACACCCTCGACACTATCCCTGCGCCTCTACTCGACAGAATGGAGCTTATCGAGCTTCCAAGCTATACAAGAGAAGAAAAGTTCAACATCGCAAAGAAACACCTGATACCAAAGCAGCTCGAAAAGCACGGCCTCAAAGCCTCGCAGCTGCGCTTCAATAACGATGCCATATATCAGATCATCGACGGCTATACCCGCGAGGCAGGAGTGAGAACTCTTGAGCGGAATATCGCTGCCGTTTGCCGCAAGGCCGCAAGAAAGGTCATCGAGGGCGAGGATAAGCTCATAAGCGTCAAGGGTCAGAATATCACTGACTTCCTCGGCCACAGAAAGTACCTCGAGGACGACTTCTCGAAGAAGGACGAGGCAGGCGTTGTAAACGGCCTTGCCTGGACGTCCGTCGGCGGCGTTATAATGCCCCTCGAAGTGCTCGTGCTTGACGGAAAGGGCAAGATAGAGCTTACAGGCTCTCTCGGAGAGGTTATGAAGGAATCGGCGAAGATCGCCGTCAGCCTCTGCCGCAGCCTTGCTTCGCGTTACGGCGTCAACCCCGATTTCTATGAGACCAAGGATCTTCACATACACGCTCCCGAGGGCGCAGTCCCCAAGGACGGCCCCTCTGCCGGCGTTACGATGACCACGGCGATCATGTCGGCGCTCAGCGGCCTCAAGGTCCGCGGCGACGTCGCCATGACAGGCGAGATAACCCTTCGCGGCAAGGTGCTGCCTATCGGCGGCCTGCGCGAAAAGACTATGGCTGCCTACAAGGCGGGCATGAAGACTGTCATCGTCCCCAAGCAGAACGAGGGCGACCTTGACGAGATCGACGAAACTGTCAAGCTCGGGCTGGAGTTCGTCTTTGCCGAGAGCATCACAGATGTTTTTGACACGGCGCTCATAATGCCTGCCGCAAAGAAGAACGAGCAGGTGCCCTACGAGCTTGTCAAGAAGCCGATCAGAAAGACCAGAAAGGCTCAGGTTTGATATGAACTACAATAACGCCTGCTTTCATACCTCCTTCGGCCTGCTCTCGCAGATCCCCGAGTCCGACAGGACGGAGATCGCATTCTCGGGGCGCTCGAATGTCGGTAAAAGCTCGCTGATAAACAAGCTGCTGGGGCGAAAGTCGCTGGCAAGGGTCAGCTCTGTTCCCGGCAAGACCGTGACCATAAATTTTTACAGCCTGGAGAATATCTACATCGTTGACCTCCCGGGATACGGCTACGCCAAGACGTCAAAGGAGCTGATGCGCAGCTGGAACGACCTGATCGGCGGCTACCTCGGCGCGGACAGGCGGCTGGAGCTGGTCTTTCAGCTGATAGATATGCGCCACGCCCCCTCGCAGGACGACCTGAACATGATAAACTATATGATCGAGGCCGAGATGCCCTTTGTGATAGTTTTCACAAAGGCCGACAAGCTTAAACCAACAGCACGCAGGCAGCGGCTCGAGGCCTTCAGGAACGAGATACCCTGCTTCGAGGACATCACCCACGTCGAGTTCTCGGCGGTGACGGGCGAGGGCGTCGAGCAGCTCCGCGAGATCATAGAGGATATCGCCGCAGAAGAAGCAGAAGAATAAGTACAATAAAAAAACGGCCGTTCGGCCGAAGCGGAGAAGAGCAATGCTGCCTTCTTTCTGCCTCGGTTGAATGGCCGTTCTGTGTTTCACATCAGCACCGTGCGGCTGTCTGTCTCTCCTGCCGGGAGGGTGCCGGGAGCCCTGCGCTCCATGGTGGTGGTGCCGTCCTTGTTCGTCCTCCAGACCACGGGCGCCTGCTGGAAGAAATCCTCCTCGGGCGGTTCGGGCGCTTTCTTCGGGGCGGTCGCTCTCATCAGCTCGCGCTCCAGCTCCTTTCCGCTCAGCTCGCCCTCGTCGGGGTCGCCGAAGTGCATATTTTTCAGGTTGTCCATAGTGTAGCCGGTGTCTGCCTTGTCGTGCTGCCGCCACACCTGACGGCGCTGCTGAAGATTCAGCCCGGGGTCGGGCTTGGGCGGCTCGAAGGCTTTCCTGTCGCCCTCAAAAAACTCCTCGCCGCTGACGGAGAGCACCTTGTCCTCGTTGAAGCTGCGCTCGATCAGCTTTACCGCCCTGTCCCCGTAAACGCCCGATATGTACGTCTCGTGCTTTCGGGGGAGAAACGGGAAGTTAGGGCAGCTTCTCATTTCCTCAAGGTCGAGGATAAAGGGGTGCGCCAGCAGATTGAGCGCCACCGTAGCCACGAGCAGACCGGCACCGATCCCGGCCTGTATGAACCCGCTTACGAACAGCGACACCACAAGCAGCACGCCCTGAATGCCGACATCTATCCACGTCATCGTGAGGTGGCGGTCGCCTTTTTCGGTGAGCACGAAGCTGATGCCGACAAAGGCCGCGAGCCGTGACAGAAAGTCGAGCACCGGTACTATCCCCGAGGCGCCCGAGGCGTTTCCCGAAACGCTCGCAGTAAAGCCCCCAAGAAGCTCCGAGACGATCTCGGAGGCAGCCTCGGCAAGCAGGAGCAGCGCCGCAAGCATCGGCAGGGCAAGAAGCCGCTGTGTCTTCTTCACCCGCAGATACTCCTCGCGCATCACCTCGTCGGGCAGTATGCGGTATTCGTCGCGGTCAGGTCTTTTCTGTGCCATCACGCTGCCTCCTTTCGGTACCGTTGTCCGTTACATCTTTTCTGCAAGCTCGTTGAGGTATTGCAGCCCTGCGGGGTCGTTTGCGCCCAGCGAGACATTCGGGTTCTCCGAGGTATAGGCGTTGGCTCTCTTGCCCTTCGAGATCAGCAGGCCGAGGCAGTCGGTGAGGTAATACTCGCCCTGCGCGTTGTTGGGCGTCAGCTCAAAAAGCACGTCAAGCAGGTCGGCAGTGTTGAACCAGTAGCAGCCCGAGTTTATCTCCTTGACCGCGGCCTGTTCGGGGGTGCAGTCCTTCTGTTCGACGATGCCCGAGATGCCGCCCTCGGTGCGGATAATTCTGCCGTAGCCCGTGGGGTCGTCCTTCTCCGAGGTCACAACGGTCACGGAGTTCTGCTCGCGGGTGTGAAGCTCCAGAGCGCCCTCGATAGTCGGCGGATCAATGAACGGAGCGTCGCCGCAGAGTATGAGCGTGTTGCCGCCGCGGTGAGCTTCAAGAAAGTCCTTCGCCATCTGTACGGCGTGACCCGTGCCGAGGCGCTCGGTCTGGAGCACGGTCTTGATATCGGCTCTGCTCTGTCTTGCGGCAAGGAACTCGTCGATCATCTCGGCCTTGTGGCCCTTGACTACGCAGATGTCCTCTATCCCGGCGTTCTCGCAGGCTGTGATGACCCAGTCGAGCATGGCTCTGCCCTGTACCTTGCACAGCACCTTCGGGCCGTCGGACTTCATTCTCTTGCCCTGTCCTCCGGCAAGTATGATAACGTTGTTTTTCATGTCTGTCCCTCCATAAGCTGAGCGCCGTCTGCGGCGCCTTTGCCTTAATTATAGCATACATCTGATAAAATGTAAACTGCGGATGAAAAAATTTTCGGTTAGCTCTTTACATTTCCGCTTTTATGTGATAAAATATAATCATGATTTAATGCTTTAATTTATGAAATGGAGCTGATCGTGTGGAACAAATATTGAAAAAGAGCTTTCTTATCAAGGCCGCGGTGGTCATTGTCATAGTGCTGGCGCTGAGCATAGCATCTTCCGTCAGGAACTACAGTAAAGTCAAAGAGAAGCTTGACGAGAAAAACAAATACTCGGAAGAGGTAACAGCCAGGGTCTCTGACATTGATGAGCTTATCCCCGTCTCGGCAGACAAGAACGCCGACACCTCACACGTCTACAAATTCTACTACACCTTTACCTATAATGGCGAGGAATACACCGTTCGCTCCTTCGACGAGGTAAAGGACAAGAACAAGTACAAGATCGGGGACGAGACAAAGCTGATGATAGAACCTGATAACCCCAAGGAATTCTATGACCCCGCCACCTCGCAAATTGACGATGCCGAGGATCTCAATATCGGACGGATCGTCAAAAATGTACTTACATTTGTTATCATCGGCGCTGTTGTTATCGCTTTGTTCTACCACAGTATGCAGAAAAAAATTGCAGCCGCCAAGATGCCTCCCGTTCCCGGCGGGATGATGCCAAACGGCTTCCCGCAGCCTTATTCTCCCGAAAACGATCAGGACCAAACACAAGACAAATAAAAAGGAGTGCTTACAATGCGCGAAAAGCTTGAGATCAAAAATCTTGACGACCTTTACAAGGCCGTGCTCTGCCTCGAGACCGTCGAGGAGTGCAGGCTGTTTTTCAAGGACCTCTGCACGATACCAGAGCTGAAAGCCCTCTCGCAGCGCTTTCAGGTCGCAAAGCTTTTGGTCGAGAACCACGTCTACAGCGACATCGTGGCCGAGACAGGCGCCTCTACCGCCACGATCAGCCGAG
>CAMNBY010000139.1 GCA_946533615.1 uncultured Clostridia bacterium | reverse complement strand
TATCACAGTTGGAGGTTATTTTAAAGCGCTCGCTGAAGCTTTTTATGTCCCCCGGTAGAACCGGGGGTTTTGTTACGCTAAAGCATCCAAAAAAAGCAAAAAGACAGCCTGTTGGCTGCCTTCTTGCTTGTGTAAAAATTTTGGAGAGGATGAAACGAGCTAAGGTTTAACTTAGCAGTAACATTCTTTTGTCCTTTTCTCTGTTCTACAAGTATATTATAGCCGCGTCAAACCGCTATTTCAAGAACAACTAAGTTACATTTTACTACAGAATTATTACAATCACGGTTGACTATCGGCAAACGTTCGGCTCGTAGCACAGTATTATCCCGCTAAAGGGCAAAAAACTGTATATTGTGCCCAAGAGCGCAAAGAGGCTCAATATTCTGCGCCGTAGTCGGCAAGATACTGTTTCATCGCGGGAAGGTACTCTCTGCCCTCAACTATGCCGTCTTCGATCGCGGCGATAATGTCGCGTATGTTCACGATCGAGTAGACCTTGACGCCGAACTCTTTGTAAGCCGCCTGAACGGCCGAGAGGTCGGAGTCGAGGGACTTCTCCATGCGGTCAACGGTTATCACCATCGCGGTGACGTTGACGTCTGCGGCGCTTTTAAGCTTGGGAAGGCTCTCGCGCATCGCCTTGCCCGAGGTCATTACATCGTCGATGATGATGACCTTCTCGCCGTCCGCGAGCTTCTTGCCGACGAACATTCCGCCCTCGCCGTGATCCTTGGCCTCCTTGCGGTCAAAGCAGTAGCTGACGTTCATGCCGTACTTGTCAGCCAGCGCGATGACAGCCGAGACCGCAAGCGGTATGCCCTTGTATGCGGGGCCGAAGAGGGTCTCCGCCTCGATGCCGTTGTCGTGTATGCAGTCGGCATAGAACCCGCCCAGGCGCGAGAGCTGCTCGCCGGTCTTGTAGTTGCCGCAGTTGATGAAATAGGGCGCCTTTCTGCCGCTCTTGAGGGTGAAATCCCCAAAGGTCAGCACACCGCTGTCTACCATGAACTTGATGAATTCTTCCTTGTAGGTCATTGTTTTTAGTCCTTTCTGCTTTTTGTAGTGCTGCGCAGTTTTCAATGCACAATGCTTGCTAATGCACAATGCACAATGCACAATGCACAATGAATGTGACGCCTGCGGCGTTATTTTGCCGCGAAGCGGGTAGAATTAGCAATTCACAATTGTGCTTTGTTTTCATTTGTGCGTTTGAGCCTGAATTGCGCGTTGAGCGTGAATTCTACCCTCTCCCACCATCTACAAGGCCGAAAGGCCATAACGTGCGCAACGCGCACACCATAATTGTGCATTGTGCATTGTGCATTGTGCATTGTGCATTGTGAATTGTGCATTGGCCGCCCTTAGGGCAGCATAGAGAGTTTCAGCTCATCTCCGTCGGCGGTGAGGGCGAGTGCCGTGATCGCGCCTTGTCCCTTGTCGATCAGAACTTCTGCGACCTTGTCCTCGACCTCGGCGCGGATAACGTGCCTGATGTCGCGGGCGCCAAGCTTCTTGCCGTGGCTCTTCTCTGCGATCAGAGCCGTCGCCTTGTCGTCCCAGCGGAACTCGATGCCGTTTTCAAGCAGCGGCTTCTTCATCTCTCCGAGCATCAGACCCGCGATCTTTGCGTAATCGTCCTTTGTGAGCGGATCGAAGACAACGATCTCGTCCACGCGGCCCAGGAACTCGGGTTTCAGGAACTCGCGCAGCGCCTTCATCGCCTTGTCTGTCGAGATCTCGGCCTCGGTCTTGTTGAAGCCGACGCCTGTATCCTTATCCGATGAGCCCGCGTTCGAGGTCATCACGATCACCGTGTTCTCGAAAGACACGCTCCTGCCCTGAGAATCGCGCAGACGTCCCTCGTCCAGTATTTGCAGCATGATGTTCATAACGTCGGGATGCGCCTTTTCGATCTCGTCAAAGAGCACAACGCTGTACGGGCGGCGGCGAACCTTTTCGGTCAGCTGGCCTGCCTCGTCAAAGCCCACATAGCCCGGAGGCGAACCGATCAGCTTCGAGACCGAGTGACGCTCCATATACTCTGACATATCTACTTTTATGATAGGCTCGGTGGCGTCAAAAAGCTCCTCGCCCAGCACCTTTACAAGCTCTGTCTTTCCGACACCCGTGGGACCCACAAAGATGAAGGACGCAGGCCTGCGGCGTTCGGTGAGCTGGACTCTGGTGCGCTTGATGGCCTTGGCGACGGTATCGACCGCACGCTCCTGACCGATTATGCGGCGGGAGAGAGCCTCCTTGAGGCCGCGTATCTTCTCGTATTCCGTTTCTACGATCTTGTTTGCGGGAATGCCTGTCCACATCTCGATGACCTTTGAGAGGTCGCTCTCGGTGACTTGCAGGTGGCTGATGACCTCCTCGACCTCCTCGAGGCGTGAGCGTATCTGCATGAGCTCGGCCTTCTCCTTGGCAATCTCCTCGTAGTTGGGCTCGCCGCCCTCTTCGACGGCATTTTCAAGCTCTGCGGTGCGAGCCTCGGCCTCGGCAAGCTTCTTGTTGAGCTCGTCGTACTCGGTGAGCTCGGGGCTCTTGATGCTTGCAACTGCGCAGGCCTCGTCGAGCAGGTCGATGGCCTTGTCGGGCAGGAAGCGGTCGTTGATATATCTCTCCGAGAGCACGGCACACATACGCAGGCAGTGCTCCGAAATATTGACTCTGTGGTGACGCTCGTAATACTTTGCGATGCCCTTGAGCACCTGCACCGTGTCCTCGACGGTTGGTTCGGTGACGGTCACGGGCTGGAAGCGCCTCTCGAGCGCCGAATCCTTTTCGATATACTTGCGGTACTCCTTGAAGGTCGTGGCGCCGATGACCTGCACTTCGCCTCTCGAAAGCGCGGGCTTCAGGATATTTGCGGCGTTCATCGAGCCCTCGCTGTCGCCTGCGCCCACAAGGTTGTGTACCTCGTCGATAAAGAGTATGACGTTGCCCTCGCGCTTGACCTCTTCGACAAGCCCCTTGCAGCGGCTCTCGAACTGTCCGCGGAACTGTGTGCCTGCGATCAGAGCGGTGAGGTCAAGAAGATAGATCTCCTTATCCTTTATCCGGAACGGCACGTCGCCTGCAACTATCCTCTGGGCGATGCCCTCGGCGATAGCGGTCTTTCCGACGCCGGGTTCGCCTATCAGGCAGGGGTTGTTCTTCTGTCTGCGCGAGAGTATCTGGATAACGCGCTCGATCTCCCTGTCACGGCCGATGATGTTGTCAAGCTGGCCAGTGCGGGCTTTCTCGGTAAGGTTCGTGCAGTAGTTGTTAAGGAATTTCAGCTCGGGCTTTTTTTCCTCTCTGCGGCGGCGGAAGCGGCTGTCCTTCGGCTTCTGCTGCGGCTGATCTCCCTTCTCGGCGGGAGGATTATTGTTGCCGCCGAAGAGGTTCTGGAGGAAGCCCGGCATAGTGCCGCTGCCCCCCATCTCAAAGTCGCTGCCGTCGTTGAGCTCCATGAGCTGATCTGTCATCTGCTCGATCTCCTCGTCGGTTATGCCGAGCATTTTCTTAAAGTCCTCGGCCTGAGATATTCCAAGCTCCGCCGCACATTGCAGGCAGAGCGCCTCGTTCTTTTTCTCCTGCGGGTTCTTGGGGTCTACCTGAGAGATAAACACAGCCGCGGGTCTTTTCTTACATCTTGAACAAATAACGGGCTCCATAATCTGCTCCTTTCTTTTTCTTTTTTATATTATACTACATCTTTGTGATAAAAATATGAAACTTGCACAAGCTTGCACAATGCACAATGCACAATGCACAATTCACAATTCACAATGCACAATGAGGGTGCCGCCTGCGGCGGAATTTTGCCGCGAAGCGGGTAGAATTAGCAATTCACAATTGTGAATTATTATCATTTGTGCGTTAGTGCCTGAATTGCGCGTTGAGCGTGAATTCTACCCTCTCCCACCATCTACGACGGCCGAAAGGCCATAACGTGCGCAACGCGCACACCATAATTGTGCATTGTGCATTGTGCATTGAAAAGCATTGTGAATTGTGAATTGTCTACAAATCGGCAGAGAGATTTTTGTGCAAACAAACGTTTCTTAAAAAAACAAATTCATAATCCCCGATTTGTTGCACGTTTTTGTGCAACAAAATGCCCTTTTTGAACTGTTTATAGAAGGGCACTTCACGCCGGGCGGCAAACGGAAAGAAAGTCATCATCTCGCAGCGTACTGCGACAGAGTCCGTGAGCGCCGCAAGGCTTGTGCGGTCTTAGGTTTGAAAGGGGTTTGGTTATGTATAACAAGAAGATGAATTTTAAGCTCAAAGGTGTCTGGCTGCCTGCGGAGATACTTAACTGCCGCGCTCTCAGCGCTTGCGAAAAGGTCGCGCTGTCGCTGGTGGCTGCTCTCGACAAGGGCATAGGCTTTTTCGCCACAAACGATTATTTCGCCGCGCTGCTGTGCTTCTCTCCCGAGGAGACCGAAAGGCTCACCGAGCGTCTTGTTTCTCTCGGCTGTCTCAGGGTGTCTTATCACGAGCGCAAGCGCGTGCTGAATTATCTCGGCGTAGCCAATATTAATATTAATAATATTAATAATAATATTAATATTAATACTAAAATAAAAGATAATGATTATATTAATATTAATAGCATTAATGATAATATTAATAATACAAAAGAAATTATTTCTATTAATAACATTAATGATAATATTAATACCGATATAGTAGAAAAAATTTCTACCGACAGCAATGATGCTCGCAGAATTTGCGAGCCCGAGCTCCCCAAAAACAAGCAGCTGCTCTACGGGGTGGCGGAGCGTTTCAGCACAAGGGAGGAAGTCAGGGCGGCGGTCAGGGCCTACGCCGACATGATGGTCGGGAAGCGCCCGAGCTACAGCGCATTTGAATTAGCCGTGATGCTCCAGCGGCTGCGCAGCTGTATCCGCGACGAGCAGAAGCAGCTTGAAAAGATCCGTCAGGCGGTGAAGGAGAAGCTTTCGTATCTGTGTTGACAATGCACAATTCACAATGCACAATGCACAATGAATGTGCCGCCTGCGGCGGAATTTTGCCGCGAAGCGGGTAGAATTAGCAATTCACAATTGTGCTTTGTTTTCATTTGTGCGTTTGAGCCTAAATTGTGCGTTGAGCGTGAATTGCACCCTCTCCCACCATCTACAAGGCCGAAAGGCCATAACGTGCGCTTCGCGCACACCATAATTGTGCATTGTGCATTGTGCATTGTGCATTAAACTGCCTTGTGCATCAATAGAACAACCGAAACGCGTAGCGGAAGACGAAGGTGTGCTCAAAGGTCGAGGCGCTGATGAGGGATCCGCTTTTCACTATCCTGGCGCAGATCCAGCCCACGAGCAGAACGTAGAGGCAGCCCTTGCAGGCGCCAAGCACCAGGCCTGCTGCCCTGTTGGCGCTCGAAACTGCGGGAAGATGATCGAGCACTCCCGCGACCATGAAGACCACGGCCAGCAGCGCTTCAAGCAGGATAAACAGT
>CAMNBY010000138.1 GCA_946533615.1 uncultured Clostridia bacterium | reverse complement strand
TGAGGGCTACGCGGGGTCGGGCACAAAGATAACAGGCCTGAGCGGCGCAAAAATGGAATACTTCCGCGGGCGCGGGAATTCCACCTGGGAATACTCGGGAGGCAAAAAGCCATATAAGATCAAGCTTGATAAAAAGGCAGATATCTTCGGCCTTGGCAAGAGCAAGCACTGGGCTCTGCTGGCAAATGCGATGGACAGCACCCTGTCCAGGAACCGCTATTCGGCATATATGTCCGAGGGAATGGGATTTGATTTCACACCTTCGGGCTATCCCGTTGACGTAATGCTCGACGACGGCAAGGGCGGTTACACATATCTCGGCAGCTATTATCTCTGCGAGAACGTAAGGATAGAATCGGGCAGAATGGACCTTGATCTTCCCGAAGAAAACGAGACCTCCGAGGGCGAGTATCTGCTCGCGCATCAGCAGGACTTTGTCGGCAATAACCTTTTTTCCACCAAGCGCAATGTGGCCCTTATGAACGACGAGCCCAGCTTTGACCCCGCAGACGGCGAGACAGGCACCGAGGCTCAGAAGGAATACATTCGCAGCTATGTTCAGGAGGCCGAGGACGCCATCGTTCTGGGGAGAGTCAAGGACGATGAAGCTCCCGAGGGGTGGAAAGAGGTCGATGCCGAGGACTACATCGACTATGAGACCACCGCAAAATACTGGCTCATAGAGGACTTCTCGATGAACCGCGACGCCTTCAAGGGCGGCAGCGCGTATTTCTACAAGACAGCAGACACGGAAAGCAAAAAGGGAAAGCTTTATTTCGGCCCCGTATGGGATATGGACCTTGCTTACCGCACCGCTGTACAGAACGGCTTTTATGTAAACCATCTGTGGACAAACAGCCTGCTGACAGACAGCAAATTCGTGAACACGATCATCAATGAATGGAAGCGCAAGGGCGGCATCAGAGACAGAGCCATTGAGATCTCGAAGGACGGAGGCCTGCTGGATCAGTATGCAGAGGAGCTGAAGACCTCGGCCGAGCAGGACACGACCGTGCATCCCGGGATCTATACCGAGCTCCCGCCGTTTCAGGAGGCTGTAGATCTCGACAAGGAGTGGCTGAAAGCAAGGATCAAGTGGTATGACGAAAATCTTGAAAAGGAGCTGCCCGATCTTATCAGGACCGTTACGCTGAAATACGGCGACGGAAAGTATGACTTTGATCGCTACTATGTATACAAGGGCGCTACGCTGCTGGAATCAGACCTGCCCGTTACCGAAAAGGAGGGCTATATCTTCCTTCACTGGGAGGACGAGGACGGCGAAGAATACGCCTTCGAGGATCCGATAGAAGAAGACATCACTCTTACCGCGAAATATATCGCAGAGGAGGACGCTGTCAAGGCCAAGGAGATCTATTTCTACAAGCCCCACGCTGTAGTACAGCTGGACGAGGGCTCCTACACTCCCAGATTTGAGATACTCCCCGGAAGAGCCGACGACAAGAGAATACAGTGGTCGTCGTCAGACGAGAGCGTGGCTGTTATAAACAAGGAAGGCGATGCAAATCTGGTAGGCGTCGGAAAGACAACTGTTACCGCAAAGCTTTCCAACGGAAACGAATTCTCGTATGAGCTGGAGGTCGTTAAGACCCCGGGTGTTGCGAAGAGCCTTCATCTGGAGTCGGACACTCTTGAGCTTAAAGTTGGCGAGCGCCGCCAGATGGACTATTGGGTATCGCCCTCGGGCGCGGATTATTCCTATGCGGATTACGAAGCAGAGGTGCTTGAGGGCGGCGCACCGATCTATATTGACGAATACGGCGCAATTACAGCGCTTTCTCCCGGAAAGGCAAGGGTCACATTGAAGATCACCGCCTTTGATACTTCGACCAATCAGGTGACACCCATCGAGCTGACCGAGACATTTGACGTTATCGTTAAAGGCGATACACAGCAGCTAAATATAGATGCAATATGGAACGACGGCGATAACAAGGACGGCATCAGGCCTGACAGGGCAACGATCTCGGTTTTTTCGGGCGGTAATTTCTACAAGCTGCTTCCCGTTACCGAGGCAGACGGCTGGAGCGGTACAATCGACTGTGAAAACGACATAAACGATTATACTATCGGCGTTTTCACAAATGATGTCATCAGCGGCACTGACGGCGAAGGAAGCTATTCCTTCGAGATCTCGGGCTCTGCGGCGGAAGGCTTTACAGTGACCTTCACTCATACTCCGCTGAAACAGGACGAATCCGCAGACGAAAGCAGCCTTGACGAAAGCTCCGAGGAGGAGTCCTCTGAGGACGAGAGCTCAGAGAGCGAAAGCTCGCTTCCCGAAAGCTCACTACCCGAAAGCTCCGAGGAAGAGCTTTCCTCGGCGGCCGACAGCTCAAAGCCTGCCGACAGCCCCACGGGCAGCAACCCCAAAACCGGCGCAGCAGTTTCGCTGCTTGGCGCAGCCGCTGCCGCAACGACGATTTTTGTTACAAGACGCAAGGAACGTTAATAAAAAAAAGCACCAGAAAACAGGCAGCACAATCATATGCACTGCCTGTTTTTTTGGTGCTTTTGTGTAGCAAAACAGGGCTGCTGCGGAGTGCAGCAGCCCTTGCGGGTGTCGGGTCTGATCGGCAGGCGTCCATCAAGCAAAATATCCAAGGCTAAAGGCGACTTGACAGAAAGGCTGTTCTTGTGTAAAATAGTAATATAAGATCATGACGCGAGCCAAGGAGAGGCCTATGGAATATCTTTATCACAGGAACGAACGGATACCGCTGATAGGCTTCGGCACCTACAGGCTCGGCGGGAGAGACAGGACAGCCGAGGCCGACACCCTGAAACACGGGATAGAGAGCCTTGGAATGACCCTGCTCGACACTGCCGAGATGTACGGCAGCGGCCTGAGCGAGGAAATACTCGGGCGGGTCATCAAGGGCATGGACAGGGAGAAGCTGTTCATCGTAGACAAGATACTCCCGCAGAACGCCGACCGAGGCGCCTACCGCGAGAGCTGCGAGAGGTCGCTGCGGCTGCTGGGAACGGACTATATCGACCTTTACCTGCTGCACTGGAGAGGCCGAGCCGCCTTGCAGGAGAACGTAGATCGGCTTGAGGAGCTTGTCCGCGCGGGGCTTATTCGGCACTGGGGCGTTTCAAATTTTGACACTCACGAGATGGAGGAGCTTTTCGCCTGCGAGGGCGGCGAGAACTGCTTCTGCAACCAGATCCTTTACAACATCTCGGAACGAGGCGCAGAGTTTGACCTTATCCCGTGGTGCAGGGAGCACGATGTGCTTGTGATGGCCTACTCCCCTCTCTGCAACAGCTATGAAGCAAGGACCAGCGTGTCGGCTGACCCGCTTATCCGCGAGATAGCAGAGCGGGAGGGCAAGACGGCGGAATCGCTGATGCTTTCGTTCGTCATCAGGAACAGGGTTATTGCGGCGGTGTTCAAGACCTCGAGCGTTTTGCATCTCGAGGTTGATATGCAGAATGTTTTCGCGCCTGTCCCCGAGGGCGATCTTGCGCTGATAGACCAAAAATACAAGTGCCCCACAAAGAAGTGCCCGCTTGAAAAGATATAAATATAAGAGAAAAGAGCAAGCTATGAGTATTATTGAAAACAAGACCTACGACGAGGAACGAGCTTTATACAACATTAAGGACACAGCTGTAAGGGGCTGCGTTTTTGCGGGGCCTGCCGACGGAGAGTCGGTGCTGAAAGAGACAAGAGATATTGCGATCGACGGCTGCGAATTCTCGCTGAGATACCCGATCTGGCACGCAAAGAAATACGAGCTTAAAAACTCGGTGCTTGACGAAAAGACGCGGGCCGCCCTCTGGTACTCCGACAACGGCGTGATCGAGGACACAAAGATCAACGGCGTCAAGGCGCTCCGCGAATGCAATAACACGGTGATAAAAAACTGCGAGATAGACTCGGTGGAGTTTGGGTGGAAGACGAACAACACCAAGGTCACGGACAGCAGCATAATCTCGGAATACATTTTTCTTGACGCGAAGAACATTGAGATCGAGCGGCTGGATTTCAAGGGGAAATACTCGTTCCAGTACGTTGAGAATTTAGTGATAAAGAACTCTAACCTTGACACCAAGGACGCCTTCTGGCACGCGAAGAACGTGACGGTGACGGACTCGGTCGTAAAGGGCGAGTACCTTGCGTGGTTCTCCGAGGGGCTGACGCTTGTAAGGTGCAAGATCATCGGGACGCAGCCGCTGTGCTACTGCAAGGCTCTGAAGCTTATCGACTGCGAGATGATCGACTGTGATCTGTCATTTGAATACTCCGACACAGAGGCGGAGGTCATCGGGCACATC
>CAMNBY010000137.1 GCA_946533615.1 uncultured Clostridia bacterium | reverse complement strand
GAGACTCCGCTGATGCTAACAAGCTCCGACACGGGCAGATCGCGCTTGAAGTTTTCCTCGATGTGCGTCAGGACGGGCGTGAGTATCTCGTTTTTGATGTCGTCGCCGGGAAGCTTCTCGTTCTTTAGCAGGCAGCAAAGCTCGAGCAGCAGCTGGTAGCAGAGCCCCGAGCATTTGTAGATGCCGTTCACCCTGTCAACTCTTAGCGCCGCGAGCATCTTGTCAAAAAGCTTGTTCAGCTCTTTCAGGTCGGCCTGCTTCAGCACAAAGGGAGCAAGCAGCCCAAGCTCCGCCAGCAGGTGCTCTATCCTGTCGCCGTCAAAGACCACCCACCGCATCTCCCACTTTTTCTCGTAGGGGAAGTATTCGTTCGGGAAGGCCTTCGGCAGGAAGATAACATCTCCTGCGCCGATCTCAAAGCTCTTGTCGGGGAACTTCATGCAGCCCGTACCGCTGAGACAGTACAGCACCTGATACCAGCAGGCCTCGTTGCCGTGCTTGACATAGCCCTGATATTCCGTCCCGCCGATGCCTCTGATGCAGACGGGGAGTCTCTCGGTCTTCTCGGCATAAGGGTAGATCTGGGTCTCAACTGCTTTCGCCATAGCATTCACCTCGCTCTCATTATACGACAGGTGTTTCAATTTGTCAATATTGAACTATGCAAACTTAAACGGGACAAAACGAACCCGCCTCGTAACTGCGTGAGATTATGAGAATTATTCCAATATTTGAAACATACAGTTTCACTATTTCAAATTGACAACCTGCCTCGGCGATGCTACAATTAAGGCAATACCGCACAACCATTGTGCGCAAGATGCGCAGTCAGATTTTTCGTCAGATTGCCTAAATTCGATGCAGGAAGGCTGACGCCTTTCAAGGAGAATTTGGGTAATATGACGGGAAATATGCAAGCAGATAGCGTGCAGAGGCGTTAGCCGCGGGTCGTGCGGTGTTGCCTTAAAAAAACGATCATCGGAAAGGGTGGATAGAATGATCCTGAAACGCATTGCCGCATTCAGCGCCGCGGTGCTTGTGATGCTCGGGGGCAGCCTTACAGCCAGCGGCGAAGCCTCGGGGAAGAGCGTGAATATAACCATCGACACGAGCAAGGACAGAAAAGCCATCTCGCCATACATCTACGGCGTGAACGCAGAGCTTATGGAGCAGGACGTTTCCTGCAAGGCCGTCCGTGCGGGCGGCAACCGCTACACCGCATATAACTGGGAGACCAACGCCTCGAACGCAGGCGCCGACTGGAAAAATATCTCCGACGGCTACTTCATGCAGAGCGTTCCCGCCGAGATGAAGGACAAGCCCGGCTGCGCAGCCCTGAAGCTTAACGAGGTCTGCGCTCAGAAGGGTGCCTACCCCCTGATGACTCTCGAGCTTGCGGGCTACGTTGCGGGCGATATGGACGGCGAGGTCACCAAGGAGCAGAAAGCTCCCTCCGACCGCTGGGACAAGGTCGAGCTGGTCAAGGGCTCGGAGTTTACCCTGACCCCCGACCCCGACGACGGCGTGGTCTATATGGACGAGTTCGTGAATTATCTTGTACAGACCCTCGGAGATTCTCAGAACGGCGGCATCAGGGGATATTCCCTTGACAACGAGCCCGGCCTCTGGAGCAGCACGCACTCCCTTGCTCATCCGTCAAGGACCACCTGCGAGGAGATAGTTGAAAAGTCCGTCACCATGTCAAAGGCCGTCAAGGCCATCGACCCCAACGCCGAGATCTTCGGGCCTGCGCTTTTCGGCTACGGCGCCTTCACAAACTTCGCGGGCGCTCCCGACTGGAACAAGGTGAAAAAGCAAAACCCCGACTACAAGTGGTTCATCGACTATTATCTCGACGAGATGAAAAAGGCCGAGGACGCAGCAGGTCAGCGCCTGCTCGATGTGCTCGACGTGCATTTTTATACCGAAGCCAAGGGCGCCTGCGGAGAGCGCTACTGTATGCACTACAACGACCCCGACTGCGTATACAACAAGCTCAATTCTACCCGCAGCTTCTGGGACGAGGGCTATGTTGAGGACAGCTGGATAACCGACACGGGCGCAGAGTTCCTGCCGATACTGCCTGCGTTGAAGGAGTCTGTTGACACCTACTACCCCGGCACGAAGATCGCCATAACCGAGTATGATTTTCAGGGCGCCTACGATGTCTGCGGAGCGATAATGGAGGCCGACACCCTCGGCATCTTCGCGCAGAACGAGATCTACGCCGCAAATCTTTTCACAATGGACGCCCAGTACCAGCTCGCGGCGATCAACCTCTATACCAACTATGACGGGCAGGGCAGCGGCTTTGGAGATACTCTCGTCAGCTGCGAGAGCAGCGACATCGAGACCGCCACGGCCTATGCCGCCATCAACGGCGACAGCGACGACGTGATGACACTCGTCGTGACGAACAAATCCTTCGACCGGCCGACGACCGCGAACATCAGCCTTGGCGGCGAGTACAAAAAAGCCCATCTTTACGGCATCAACAGTATGTCGGCGCAGGTCTTTGACATGACAGATCACAATCCCTCAGTGACCCTTTCGGGCGACAGCGTCACTCTTGAGATGCAGCCGAGAACCGTGTCGCTGCTCGTCCTCTCGAAGGACGAGGCGGG
>CAMNBY010000136.1 GCA_946533615.1 uncultured Clostridia bacterium | reverse complement strand
GGCGGAAATCGTCCTCCTCGCGGGTCTCGATCGTCACCGGAACGCCTCCGGCCATTCTTACCAGCGGCGCATAACAGACAAAGCTCGGCTCCACCACCAGCACCTCGTCGCCGGGGTCGATACAGGCGCGGATAGCAAGGTCAATAGCCTCGGAGCCGCCGACGGTTATGACCACCTCGTGCTCGGGGTCGTATTTCACGTTTATCGTTCTTTCAAGGTAAGCGGCACACTCGCGCCTGAGCTTGATGAGGCCTGAATTTGCGGTGTAGCTCGTTCTTCCGCGGTCGAGTATATCCATTGCCGTATGGCGGATCCTCCACGGGGTCTTGAAGTCGGGCTCACCCACGCCGAGAGAGATCACCCCCTCGATCTCGTTGGCAATATCAAAGAAGCGCCTGATGCCCGAGGGCTTGATCGCCTGCGCCTCTTTTGAAAGCAGCTTTCCGTAATCCATCATGGCGAGACCATACCCCTCTCGTCCCTGTCGGGGTCGGTGACAGAGATCCCGTTCTCCTTGTAGCTTTTCAGCACAAAATGGGTCGTGGTGGACTGGACAGCATCTATAGCGGCCAGCCGCTGGTTCACGAACTGCGAGATCTCGCGGATATTTCTGCCCGTAACTGAGACAAGGACGTCATAGCCGCCGCTCATCAGGCGGACACTCTCCACCTCTCTGTAGGAGGCGATCTGCCCAGCTATCTCGTCGAAGCCGCTCTGTGACTGGGGCGTGACTTTAAGCTCGATCAGCGCCAGAACATAGTCGTCGTCAAAAGCGGAATCGTCGATCACAGCGGAATAGCCGCGGATAACGCCTGTGCGCTCCAGCTCGGCGATCTGCCGTCCAACCTCCTCGGGCGTCCTGCCCGTCATAACAGCAAGCTCCTCGTTCGAGAGCCTTGCGTTTTTTCTGAGTATCTTCAAAAGCTTGTTCATGGATATGCTCCTTTCCTGCTTTTATGCTGTCGGATATTTGCATATATTTATCCATTTATAACTTTACCACAAAAGCCGCCCGATGTCAACAAAAACGAACAACAAAGAAAGGCGCCCGCAAAAAGCAGACACCTTTCTTTGCAAGCGCACTGACAAAAGCACATCAGAACGCTGTCTTGTAGATCTCGAGAATAGACTCTACGGTGCAGGGGCGGGGGTTGCCGCCTGTGCAGACGTCTGCCATCGCAGCCTCTGCCAGCGCGGGAAGATCCTCTTCCTTGACGCCTATCTCGCGGAGCTTGGCAGGTATGCCGACGTCCTTGGAGAGCTGGCTTACTGCATCGACTGCGGCCTTGCGGTACTCCTCCTGGCTCATGCCTGCGGTGTCAACGCCCATAGCCTCTGCGATGTGCTTGAACTTCTCGCCGGTATAGGGAGCATTATACTCCATGACATAGGGCAGCAGGACTGCATTTGCGATGCCGTGAGGCGTATCATAGAAAGCGCCGAGAGGATGAGCCATGCCGTGTACAACGCCAAGTCCTACATTCGAGAAGCCCATGCCTGCCACATACTGTCCGAGAGCCATGCCCTCCCTGCCCTCGGGCTCGTTGTTCACGGCGCCTCTGAGCGAGCGGCTGATGATCTCGATAGCCTTGAGGTGCATCATATCGGTGAGCTCCCATGCCGCAAGGGTCGTGTAGCCCTCGATCGCGTGGGTCAGGGCGTCCATGCCTGTCGAAGCTGTAAGCCCCTTGGGCATCGAGGACATCATGTCGCTGTCAACTACAGCAACTATCGGGATGTCATGAGGGTCAACGCAAACGAACTTGCGCTTCTTTTCCTCGTCGGTGATAACGTAATTGATCGTGACCTCTGCGGCGGTGCCTGCGGTGGTGGGAACTGCGATGATCGGCACACAGGGGTTCTTTGTGGACGCAACGCCCTCGAGCGAGGTAACGTCCGCGAACTCGGGGTTGTTGACGATTATGCCGATGGCCTTGGCGGTGTCCATTGCAGAGCCGCCGCCGATGGCAACGATAGAATCCGCGCCTGCCTTCCTGAAGGCCTCGACACCTGCCTTAACGCAGCGCACAGAGGGGTTCGCCTTTACGTCCGAGAAGATCTCGTAGGGCTGGGAAGCGCCGTCCATGAGCGCCGTCACCTTCTGGGTAACATTGAATTTAAGCAGATCGGGGTCTGTAACTACAAGGGTCTTTTTAAAGCCGCGCTTGCTTATCTCGTTCACTACTTCTGCAATAGCGCCTGCGCCAAAGTAAGAGGTCTCGTTAAGGATCATTCTGTTTGCCATACAAATTCCGCCTTTCGGTCATTTATTTTCGGAGGACAGGCTTTCGGCCCGCGCTCTTGGTATTAGTATACAACATAATTGTGATAGTTTTAAGAAAAAATGTGTAAATTATTATTGAATTTACAAATACTATGTAAAAAAGCTCTCCGCAGCGCTTTACAAACGCCGAGAATTATGATATAATTCAAGAAAACAGGCAAAGCTTGTTTGAATCGCATAATATCAGGAGGTAACAGAATGTTTTATCTGAAAAAAGTGCTGGCGCTTGCCGCCTCGGCGGTGATGTGCCTTTCTTTGGCTGCCTGCGGAAATGACGACGACGATGACGACACCGAAAAAAGCTCCAAAAAGAAAAGCAAGGATTACAGCTCGGCAGTAGAGCTGATGGAGGACGTGAAGGAACACGTTGATGACCTCGGCTTCAAGGTCAAGATAGAACTGAACATGAACATCAAGATGGCAAGAGGCTCACAGTCCCTCGAAATGTCCATGACCCAGACGACCGACGGCGAGAGCGACCGCAAGATCAAGCACGCCGTAAACAAAAGATCGACGGTCGTTCCCCAGAAACCCGAAAGGAACAAGGACGAGACCGAGGAATACTACAAGGTAAAGAACGGCGAGGAATCCGATAAATACTCCACCGCCGACGGCGGCTCGACCTGGATCTGCGAAAGCAGCAGCAGCGACGATGATGAAGACTTTGCCGACAGTCCCGAGAGCTTTGACAAGGCCGAGCTGAAAAGCGTCTCCAAGGGCTATGAGATCAGGGGCAAGATGAGCGAGCTTGGCGAAGCCAATCCGCTGGCCGCCGAGGATGCCGAAAGCTTCAAAAGCTTCGGCATCGAGGACATGGAATACATCATCACGATCAACAGCTCGCTCGAGCCTGTGTCCTTCGTTGTCGAGAAGATGGACTTCACGGCACCTCAGGAAAAAGCCGAGGAGGCTCTCGGCGAGGGCGGCACGATAAACGGCGACATCGAGATACTCATGCGCTATTCCGATTGGGGCAAGGTCAAGGAGGGCGACATCGTGATACCCGATGCGGCTCTTGCGGCAAAATAAAGGCAATACCGCACAACCATTGTGCGCAAGATGCGCAGTCAGATTTTTCGTCAGATTGCCTAAATTCGACGCAGGAAGGCTGACGC
>CAMNBY010000135.1 GCA_946533615.1 uncultured Clostridia bacterium | reverse complement strand
AAACGACTGCTCCCGCTGCCGAAAGCGCTGCGGAGTCCGCAGCAGACACAGAACTGACGACCACAGCTACGACCACCGCAGCCGCCGAGGCACCAAAGGAGTACACAGAGTATTCCTTCCGCTCAAAAAAGCTCTTTGACGACCACTACAAAAAGCACGGCGCCGAGTTCGGTGATATAACCCAGGAGGAGTATTTGCAGCTTGCAAACGATATGCTCAACTCCGACTCCGATACTATCCTTCACAAGACAGAGGCCGAGGACGGCGACGATGTTTTCTTTGACACCGACACGGGCTATTTCCTTGTGCTCTCCACGGACGGCTATATCCGCACGTTCTTTATCCCGAAGGCGGGAATAGATTACTTCGACAGGCAGTGACGGAGGAGCTTATGAGCAAGATCAGTAAATGCGCCTGCTGCGGCGCTCATACCGTGACCGATAAATATGACATCTGCCCCTTCTGCGGCTGGGAGCAGGATCCGTTTCAGGAGCGCTTTCCCGACGAGACGGGCGCAAACTCCGTGAGCCTTATCGAAGCCAGAGAAAACTTCCGACGCTTCGGCAGCTGTGAAGCAAAGCATAAGTCGGAATAATAAATAAACAACAAAAAACAGGTGAGCTCCGAAAAACAGAACTCACCTGTTTTTATTTGTTACATTGCGTGGATGTCAAAGATAAGCATCGCGATATTGAAAAATACCAGCGTTGTGCAGGTGTCCACGATCGTGGAGATAAGCGGCGCCGCCATCAGCGCAGGGTCAAGGTGCAGACGCTTGGCCAGCATAGGCAGCATACAGCCGATAAGCTTTGACATGATAACCGTCGAGATTATCGCAAGACTCACCGTGACCGCCAGCTTTGCGGGGCTGTCTATCATTCCCGGAGACACATAAGCATAGGTGACATATATCCTGATGCCGTTTACCAGAGCCAGTATCACGCTGACTATCAGCGCTATGCGGAATTCCTTGAAGGCTACCTTGAAAAAGTCCTTCAGCTTTATCTCGCCAAGGGACATACCGCGTATTATCATGGTCGAGGTCTGGCTGCCGCAGTTACCGCCGGTGCCGGTAAGCATCGGGATAAAGGAGACCAGCAGCGGAACAGCCGCAAAGGCAGATTCGTATTTTGTTATTATCGCGCCTGTCAGCGTTGCCGAGAGCATCAGCACCAGCAGCCAGGCTATTCGGTTCCTTGCGTGAGAGAAGACCGAAGTCTTGAAATAGCTGTCTTCGATCGGAGCCATACCGGCCATGTGCGAGAAGTCCTCGGTGTTCTCCTCCCGCATTACGTCCATAGCGTCATCGAATGTAACGATACCGACGATGCGGTTCTCCTTGTCAACAACAGGCAGCGCAAGGAAGTCGTATTTTTCAAACTGCTTTGCGACCAGCTCTCTGTCCTCGAGGGTGTCAACGGTGATGACGTTCGTCTCCATGATGTCCTCGATGAGGTCGTCGTCATCGGCAGTAAGTATATCCAGCACCGAAAGCACACCTATAAGGCGCCTGTTCTCGGTAACATACAGCGTGTAAACTGTCTCCTTGACAACACCGACCTGCCTGATCTTGGCGATAGCCTCGCTGACCGTCATGTTCTTGTTCAGGTAGACATACTCGGTGGTCATTATCGACCCTGCGCTGTCCTTTGGATATTTCAGTATCTGGTTTATCTGCTTGCGGGTCTCGGAGTCGGCGGTCTTCAGTATTCGCGAGACAACGTTCGCAGGCATCTCCTCAACGATGTCAACGGTATCGTCGATAAACAGGTCGTCGATGATCTCGGCAAGCTCCTTATCTGTAAAGGAGTTTATGAGCATCTCCTGCATATCGGTGTCCATATAAGCGAAAACATCAGCCGCTGCGTCCTTTGGCAGCAGACGGAAAAGGATAGGGAAGTCCTTCTTGTCAACGTCGTCGTTGTCGTGGAAGTTCCCGAAGAGGTCGGCAATGTCGGCCTCGTTCATGTTCTCAAAGATCTCTTTTATCACCTTGAAATTGCGCTTTTCAAGGAGCCTGATTATGGTGTCATACAGCATCAGTATCCCCCGTTCGTAAGTAATTGGGTACCGATCGCCCCTGCGTCAGGCGCAGCAAATACAAGCGGCAAGCCGCATAGGTATTCGGGGAGCGATCTTATTATTGCCTCCTGCGTCGTCCACTTGTATCTTCACCACCTTATCGGGTCATTATACATTGCCAAAACAATACAGTATATTGCGCGTACAATATTATTTTACTACTTTTTGTCTTTTTTGTCAATACAGCCGCGAGCTTTTTTGAAGCCCCAAAGCTTTCGCCGAGAATAAAAACTATTGATTTTTGCTCCTGTATATGCTATAATATAATAAGATATTTTCAATGAAAGGATTGTTTCACATGGAATTCAAGTTTTCGGAAAAGGTCGCTCATTTGCAGGCTTCGCAGATAAGAGAGATCCTTAAATATTCAGCAGACCCCGAGGTCATCTCGCTGGCGGCAGGTTCGCCTGCTCCCGAGGCGCTGCCTGCAAAGGAGCTGGAGGAGCTTTCGGCGCAGATACTTGCCGAGGAGCCCAATATCGCATTCCAGTACGGCGTTACCGAGGGCTACACTCCTCTCCGCGAGGAGGTAAAAAAGCTTCTCGCACAGAAGGGCGTTTACAACCCCGAGTATGACGATGTTGTAATCACCAGCGGCGCCCAGCAGGCAAACGAGCTCTCTGCTAAGGTGCTTTGCAACGAGGGCGATATGCTCATCACCGAGTCGCCCTGCTTCATCGGTTCTCTTAACGCCTTCAAGTCCTATCACGTTGACCTTCAGGGCGTTCCCCTCGAGGAGGACGGCATCAATATCGCCGCGCTCGAGGAGAAGCTGAAAACCGGCAAGGTAAAGCTGGTGTATCTCATACCCAACTTTCAGAACCCCACAAGCAGCACTATGTCATGGGAGAAGCGCGTAAAGGCTTTCGAGCTCTGCAAGAAATACGGCGCTGTTATCCTTGAGGACAACCCCTACGGCGACCTGCGCTTCGCAGGAGAGGACATCAAGTGCATCAAGACCCTTGACACCGAGGGAATGGTCATCTATTCGGGTACCTTCTCAAAGATCCTTTCTCCCGGTATCAGAGTCGGCTATGTCTGCGCCCATAAGGATATTATCCAGAAGATAGTAGTCTGCAAGCAGGTCGCTGACGTCCACACCGCTATGTGGTCACAGATGCTCTGCTACCGCTTCCTCAAGAAGTACGATATGGACGAGCACCTTGCAAAGCTGCGCAAGGTCTATGAGCACAAGACAAGCCTTATGCTGGACGAGATCAGGAAGAACTTCTCTTCAAAGATAACCTACACAACTCCCCAGGGCGGCCTGTTCATCTGGTGTACCCTCCCCGAGGGTACGACAACTCAGCAGATGATAGATTTCTGCACCACAGCCGTAAAGGACTACAAGGTCGCCATCGTTCCCGGCTCTGCATTCTCTGTTCATGACGGCGAGGAATGCCGCTCGATAAGGCTCAACTTCTCCACGCCCACAGACGCAAATATCGTAAAGGGCATCGAGATCCTCGGCAGGCTCTCCAAGGAGATGTTCGGCGACTGATAAAGAACCGCTGAAAGGGACCGCTTATGAAAACTGCAATGTTCAAGGACACGGCACGGGAGATAAGACGCTCTCTTGGCAGGTTCCTTTCAATATTCGCCATAATAGCTCTCGGCTGCGGGTTCTTCGCGGGCATAAAGGCCACGATGCCCGATATGGTCGAGACCGCCGAGCAGTATTTTACCGACAAAAGGCTGATGGATATAAAGCTGTCGTCCTCTATCGGCATAAAGTCCGAGGACGTGCAGGCCGTCCGCCACGCAGAATACGTCAAGGCGGCTGTCCCCGGCTATTCGCGTGATGTTTACTATTATTACAATAACCAGAATTGTGTGCTGAAAGTAATGTCTCTGCCAAACAGCGCCGTCAAGGAGGAGCAGAAGCTCAACACCACGACCGTCCTTGAAGGCAGGCTGCCCGAAAAGGCAGGAGAATGTGCGGTAGAAGTCAAGCTCACCTCCCCCGAGACCTTCAAGGTCGGCAACAGCCTCACCCTCTCATCTCCGAACGAGAACGAGGATATAGGCGATATATTCACTACAGATACCTTCGAGATAGTTGGCATCATCACCTCGCCCTTGTATATCGGCTATGAGCGCGACGCCACAAACGTCGGCAACGGCAGCGTCCTCTCCTATATCATGGTAAACGAGGAAAGCTTTGCCCTTGATTATTACAGCGAGCTTTATATCAAGCTTGAGGGCGTTGAAGGCCTTGACCCATTCTCGGACGAATACAAGGACGCTGTGGCGGAAAAAACAAAGCCTGCACAGCAGGCCTTCGAGGCAAGCGTCCGTTCAAGATATGACAAGCTTAGGACCGATGCTCAGGCAAGACTTGACCGTGCATTGAAGGAGCATGATGCGCTGGCTGAGGTGCTTGCTATGGACGAGGCTCAGCTCGATGACGCTGTGATGCAGCTTGCCGCCGCCGAAGCACAGGCTGCCGCTGAATATGATGAAGACGACAGCTTTCTTAACCGCGCAAAGCTTGTTCAAATCAGGGAAAAGCATACGATGCTCACAGAGCTCCGGGACGCTTATTCCTCGGGCGATGAAGCGGTGATAAATGAGCTCTCCGCCAAGCTTGCCTCAGCAGAGACAGCGATCGAACAGGGCAGAGCAGAGCTTGAAAACTTTCCAAAGCTTGATTTTTACACAAGAGACAGGTTCTACAATCCCGACTACGCTTCGTTCAGAGGCGATGCCGATAAGATAGATGCCATCGCAAAGGTATTTCCGGTGTTCTTTTTGCTTATCGCTGCGCTTGTTACCCTAACGACAATGACGCGCATGGTGGAGGAACAGCGTATCCAGATCGGCACCTATAAGGCGCTGGGCTATTCCTCGGCGCGTGTCATCTTCAAGTATTTATTCTATGCTTTTACAGCCTCGGTGACAGGCAGCCTGCTTGGCACCGTTATCGGCTTGCAGGTGTTTCC
>CAMNBY010000134.1 GCA_946533615.1 uncultured Clostridia bacterium | reverse complement strand
CGTCCTCGCCCCGCCGAATGTGCGAGGCCGTGATGGAGCTTTTCGACCGCATCACGGACAGAGATCTTTACTCGCGGCGGATCGTGCTTGCGGCCTGCAACGTTATCCCCGAGGACGCCGTCCCCGACTCCGAGCGCGACATACAGCTTGATTTCTTCGGCATCAGCGACGGCGCGATGCTTGGCGAACAGGAGGAAGCACTGCGGCGTGAGCACTCGCTTCAAAAGGCGGTGCTCGGCCTTCGACACCGCTACGGCAAGAACGCCGTGCTCAAAGGCAAGAACTTCTTCGAGGGCGGCACAGCCATCGAGCGCAACCGCCAGATCGGCGGCCATAAAGCGTAAGCAGTGAATAGTGGAGGATAAAAAAATGTCCGCAAAGCGGACACCAAAGCCTTCCCTTTGGGAAGGCTCGACTATTCACTATTCACTTTCCTTTGAGCTCTATCCGATCGAGAATACCCTGAACGCTGACGCCCGGGTGGGTGACGTACATTCTTGAAACATCTGCGATGAATTCGGGGGCGGCGCCGCACTTTTCGGCGATCTCAGCGGCGGTGCAGCCCTTGTCGATAAGCTTCATTATCCGCTTGACAAGAGCATAGACGTCCGTGTCTGCGGGCTTCGGGCGGCCGAAGATACCCTTTGTGAGCTCGGCTGTCCTTGCGTGACCGTAGTATATCCTGCGGGGCTTGAGGGCAAGCAGGCGCTCCCAGGTGTCGGCGGTCTGTGTGCCTCGGTGGAGCTCGAGCTCGTAGAGCGGCGCAAGATCACCCACAAACAGCGCCCGCTCCTCATCGAGCCAAAGCGAGATGCTGTCGTCGCTGTGCCCCGGAGTGTGCAGCAGCTCTCCGCTGATACCAAGCTCTGCAAGGAACTCCCTGCTCTCGGCAAGCGGCACGAACCTAACGGTGCTGTCGTCGATCGGGACAAAGGCGCGGTTGTGTTCCTTCTCAAAAACACGGTCGGCGGCGTGGAGAAAGTCCCTCTGCACATCGGCTGCCGCGATCGTAACGCCCGCATCGGCGATCTCCTGCGCTGTTCCCATGTGGTCCGGGTGAAAGTGAGAGATCAGCAGAAAGCTCACGTCCTGCAAGCGCAGGCCCTTTTCTCCCAGCGCCCTGCAAAGCAGCGAAAATGTCCCTGCCCAGCCCGTATCAAAGAGCAGAGCGCCTTTCCCGCCCCTGATAAAGAACGTATTCGTCGCGGAATATTTAAGCTCGGTTATCATAGCATCACCCCCAAAAAGATGATACCACAAAGAAAGCGAAAAGTCAAACGGGAGCGCTTCGCTATTACAGCGGCAGGTCCTTCTTTGAGAAGCAGAGCTCGCCGACCGTGAAGGCCGCCACGGCGATGGCTGCGGGGAAGATGAGCTTTGTTATCCACTCGTTTCCCGAGAACAGCACCGACTGATAATCGTAGAAGCTGCAAATGGTCAGGTACTTGAAGTTCTTGAGGCCGTCAACACCGAGGTTGCCGAACATCGCGAGCATATTCGCAAGTATCGAAACGCCGATGAACGTGCCGCTGAGGCCGATGGAATACTTCGAGGAGGAGAATATCCCCGAGAACATGAAGCACACCGCCGAGAGCGCTATGCAGACCATCAGCGCCGAGAGATTGACCTGCGCTATCATTTTGCTCGTCAGGTCGCCCGCAAGCATCGTGTAGCCCATCTCTCCGAGGGCGATGGGTTTTGCGGCGTTGGTCGCAAGGTGAGCCAGCGTCTGCACGCCGAACATCGCGATAAGCGAATTCACGAGATAGAAAGCCTGAGTGAACGTGACGGTCGAGCGCTTGGTCGGTGTTGCGAGGACGTATGCCATCGAGCCGCGATCGACCTGCGAGGCAAGCAGCTTGTTGGCTGTCACAAGGACGTAGATCCCCGGAAGGATCGTGGTCATCATTCCGTAGAAGATCGTGAACAGCAGCGAGCGGGTCATGTCGAGCATCGAGAACTGCACGCAGAGCAGGGTCATTACTCCCGTCATGCTGCCCCACATAACGGCGTTTGATCTGATGGATTGTTTAAGAAGCGGTAAACTAAGCACTTTTCTTTCCTCCCTTTTCAATTATCTCGGAGTAGTAGCTCTCGAGGGTGAATGGTCTGTATTTCATATATCTCATGTCAAAGCTGCTCATCTCGTTGAAGAGCTGCGATAGCCTGTCGGCGGGAACTGCGACGTCAAGGTGCAGGTGCTCGGGGCTTTTGTGCAGCACCCGAAGCCTTGTCAGCCCGAGGAAGCGCTCGTAGTCGCCCCTGTCCTTGAAGCCCAGCCTGTAGGTCTGCGGCATATCCCTGCCAAGCTCTGATTTTTCGACAAGCTCGGTCATGCGGCCGCCGTCGATGAACAGCACCCGGTCTGCGGTGTCGTCGAGCTCCTTGAAGATATGGCTGGACATAAGCACTGTGGCTCCGCGGCGCTTTTCCTCAAGTATCAGCTCTATCAGGGTGTCACGCATCAGGGGGTCGAGGCCTGTGCTCGGCTCGTCCAGCAGCAGGATATCGGGTCTTGCCATAAAGGCCGTCACGAGCGCCGTCTTCTGCTTCATTCCCTTGCTCATGCGTTTGAGCGGAGCGTCAGTGTCAAGCTTGAACATATCCACAAGCTCGGCGATGCGCTTCTTGTCCCTGACGCCGAGGAAGTCGGCCTGTATCTTCAAAAAGCTCGTGCCTGTGCCGACGTCGGGAAAGTCGATCTCCCCGGGAACGTAGCCGACGTGCTTCATTATCCTGTGGGTGTCGCGGCGGCAGTCGAGCCCCATTATGCTGCAAGAGCCGCTGTCGGGCTTCAAAAACCCCATCAGGTGTCTGAGCGTCGTGGTCTTGCCCGAGCCGTTTGTCCCGACTATCCCGAAGACCTCGCCCTCCGTGACCGAGAAGTCAAAGCCGAAAATGCCTCTGCCTTCGCCGTAGTCCTTTGTCATGTCGTTTACTCTTATGATCTCACGCATAGCTGACACCTCCGAAGTGCTTGTCGTTTTTGTAGAAGTGCATGAAGTATTCCTCGAGCGTTACGGAATGCTCGGCGAAGCTCTTTATCCTGAACCTGCGTATCGCCCTGATGAAGCGGTTGATGTCCTCGTCGTCAACGACCACCGAGCATTTAAGGCTCGAGCGGTCTCTCAGGGCGAAGTCAAGCTCCTGTCTTCCGAACTCCGTAAAATCGCCCGCGTTCTCGAACTCGATTGTCATGATGTTGTGCAGGCCGTGGCGTATCTCGGCGGCATCGACGGTCGAGACGAGCCTTCCGTCCTTGATTATCGCTATCCTGTCACAGAGGGCTTCGACCTCGGAGAAGATGTGGCTTGAAAGCAAAATCGTTCTGCCCTTGACCTTTTCCTCCCTGATGAAGCTTATGAACTCCTCCTGCATCACGGGGTCGAGGCCGCTTGTGGGCTCGTCAAGAAGGAGTATCTCGGGGTCGCTCATGAAGGCTGTGACGACGGCAAGCTTTCGTTTCTCGCCGATGCTCATTCTCTTGACGCTTCCCGAGGGGTCGAGCTTGAAGCGCTCGAGCAGCTCTCTGACTCTTTCGTCATTTCTGACGCCTCTCATATCCTGCATCATTTTGATGAACTGCCTGCCGCTGAGGCCTTCGGGGAGTGCGACCTCTCCCGGGAGATAGCCGACGTTTTTCATGATCTCCGAGGGCTTTGCGGTACAGTCGAGGCCGCCGATGCTTACCTCGCCCTTCTGCGGCTTCGAGAAGCCCATCAGGTGCCGCATGGTAGTTGACTTCCCTGCTCCGTTGGGGCCGAGGAACCCGAGGGTCTCGCCCTTTCCGACCTCAAAGCTTACGTCGAAGACGCCTCTGCCGTGGCCGTAGTCGTGGGTAAGCTCGTTTACTTTTATCATACTGTCGTCCTCCTTTATGCTGTGCTTTGCTTCATTGACTTAAATATACCCCTCTTTTGTTTGCGAGATGTTTGGGAAATGTTTGTGAAATGTTAAAAGGGGCTGTGAACCGCTATAGGCATTACGACTGAATTTGTTATTGAAAAAAAGAGAAAACTACCCCCTCAGATGTCGAGAAATCACCTCTGAGGGGGTTCTTTTTGAGAGGCTGAATTATACTCATATACAAACAAAAGCGGTGCTTCGTCCCAAGGGTGAAACACCGTTTCTTTTTTATGATTATTATTATTTCAAAAAACAAAAAAATCAATTATTAATAATAATACTAATTGTATTATTATATGTATTACTATATGTATTACTATGTCGCAGAATCTGCGAGGCTGGGTCGCAGAATTTGCGAGGGTAGGTGGAAGAATCTGCGAGGGTGGGTCGCAGGATCTGCGAGGATAGGTAGAAATATCTGCGAGGGTGGTGGAAAATATTGCGTGCTTGGGTAGAAATATTTGCGAGGATGCCTCGCAGATATTGCGTGGATCAAAGACAGACAGACCGCCGCTCACAGACGCAAGCGGCGGGGGAAGACCTGTATATCAGATCAGCTCGACTATGACGTAGCCGATGCCGCCTGTCATTATGCTTATCTCTCTGACGGTGCCGTCAAGGGAGAGCTGCCAGCGCGGACGAACGCCGCTGTCTTTCATTTCGGGCTTTCCGCCGCCGATAAAGGCTGCAAGGCCGCTCACGGTCTCCTGCTCGGAGGCGGCCTGCCTGACCATATATCTGTCATCGCTCAGGCGGTAGACGGTGTTTTCCCTGACATACTGCTTTGCATACAGAGCCTTGAAGAGGTTCGGGGTGGTGTAATTCACGAAGGAATACACGCAGCCTGCCGTGATAACAGCGGCCGCCGCAAAGGCGATCAGCAGGGCAGAAAATCGTTTTGTCACAACGGGCGCTCCTTTACTGTTTTTATCGCTCTCAGCCGAGCTCTATCCTTGCCGAGCCTATCAGGACGGCTGCGGCGTTGTCGGTATCCACCGGGAACGTGGTCATATCAAGGTGTACAGTTACCGTGCCGTCGCGGTTGACTTCGGTATCGTAATGGCTGTATTCAAGCTCCCTGACGGTGCCGTCCTTCATTTCAAGGCAGACGAAGGCGTTAGTGCCGCTCAGGTCGCAGGCGTCCCTGATGCCGTTGTCGTCGAGCCACTCGAGGCTGCGCGTCTTTACAGCCACGGCGTTCTCGGCGAAAAACAGCGCATTTTCAAGCTCATCGGCGTTGATATTGCCGCTGAGGGTGACGGAGCCGCCGTTCGGGCTGACTGCCAGCTCCTTTACGGTGTAGTCCATTGCAAAGTGCTTGTCGTCATTATACTTGTTGTCCCAGGTGCCTGCGGTGTTCAGGCCGCTGATGACCGTTCGCCTGTCGGTGAGGTCGGCCTTGAACCTTGCGTTCATTTCAGCCGCGGCCTTTCGGTCGGTCTCTTCGCCATAGTTCCTGCCCACGAGCCCCGAAACGTAAAAGCCGATGTCGCACTCGCCGTCGGGCAGAACGAAGTCCTCGCCCTGATCGTTGAGCATTATCACGACGCTGCAAAGGCCGAACGAGCCGTTCTTCTCGAATTTTCCCGAGGAGTAATGCGCGGAGGGGCGATCGCCAAAACGGACGGATATCATCTCGAAGCCCATTTCGTCGGCCAACTTGTCCTCAAGCGGCGAGCCGTCGGTCGCGGCGGCGCCTACCATCAGGTTCAGGTACGGATAGGAGTAGGAATACCCCGACAGCCAGAGGTCGATGCTGCCGCCCTCGACAGTGCCGAGCTTCTCGTGCGAGAAACTGATCGTATCCTCAAGGCCCTCTGTGGGCATCTTGTATTTTGCGTTTACTTCCTCACTCAGCGCCTTGTTGAACTCGTAGTAGTCGCCGCTCTGCTCTGCTGCGGTGTATAGCTCTGCGAGCCTGCCCGACGATTCGTCCGTATAGGCGACGGGAGCAGGGGTGCTTGGGGCGGCTGTTGTTGTCGTGGTCTCCGGCGCCTCTGCGGCTTCCGAGATCACCGCTCCGGGTGCAGAAGTGCTGCTGTCCTTTGAGGGCGCCTTGTCCCTGCCCGCAAACACGGCTATCGCGCCGCCGCAGGCCACAACCGCACAGGCCGCAGCAACGGCTATGGCAGGCGCTTTGCTCTTAACTTTTATTTCTGATCTTTTGTTCATGCTATCATCTCCTGTAAGCTCATCAAGAGGAATACTTTCCAGAAGCTTTGTTATATCTCTCATAGGATTATTCCTCCCTTCAACAATGCTTTTTTCAGCGTTTTCTTTCCTCGGTAGAGAATGTTCTCCACCTTTTTCGGTGACAGGCCGTGGCGGAGAGCGATCTCCCTGACGGTCAGCTTGTGATAATAGCGCTCGATGAAGACCTCGCGGTCGGGGTGACGCATAGAGCTCACGCACTCGGCTATCACCCGCATATTGATGCTTTTTGCGGCCTCGTCCTCGTAGTTTACGTCAACGCCGATGTCGCAGCCGCTTATGTCCTCGCGCTCTGCTTTGTCGCTTCGGCGCAGCCTGTCAACTGCACAGCCCGAAGCCACCATACAGACATAGCTTTTCAGGCTCGACTTTGAGAGGTCGATGCTCTGCCGCCGCTGCCAGATCTTTAGGAACATGTCCGAGACGGCCTCCTCGATGTCAGAGGCATCGGAAAGCAGCCGCGACACCACATAGCCCGCAAGCTTTTCATATTTTTGCATCAACAGCTCGAGTCCCTCGTTGTCGTCGCTTTTGAGCAGCGCAAGGAGCTCCTTGTCGTTCATCGTATCACCGCCTTGAAAGTACCTTCATTTATATATCCGCAGGAGATGCGGTTTTCACTCACAGTTTTTGAAAAATTTTTCCTGCCGAAGACACAAGGACACCCCCGCCGCATCGCGGCAGAAGTGTCCAAGGCAAACGCACCCGCAGCGCAGAGCCGTCATACCCTCAGCTCGTCGCCGAAGTGCTTTATTATCTCCCTGTAGAGAGGGGTCGTGTTCGAGGAGCCGTCAAGCACGCCGAGGGTCTTTATGTCAAGCAGCCCGTTCTCGCCGAGGCTGTCAAGCTCCGCCAGTATCTCGTCGGTCGGGACGGGGTACCTGCCGCTGTAGTCGCCTGCACACCACCAGGTGCTGCCCGCAGCGTCATAGCGCAGGAAGAACAGCCACTCGTCGCCCTTGACCATAGGCGTCAGGCTGCTGAACGTAACGATCTGCGCGGGATCGTCCTGTATGCCGTATCTCTGCGAGATAGTAATGTCGCCCTCGGGCGGTTCGCCCTTGAGGACTTTTTTTATGTGTATCTTGTTTGTCGAGACTGCGTTTGTTATCACGTCGGCGTTTATTTCCGCGCTGTTGCCTGTCGTCAGCTTCTGCTCGGTCTCCTCGGCGTACTCGCCGATTACGACCAGCTGTGATGCCTCGAGCAGCGACGGAAGGTCGGAATAGACCACCATGTCGGTCTGAAACTGAACGATCTTCCCGGGCAGCGCTTTTGATACCGCCTCGGAGGTGTCCTCGCTGCTTTCCGCTGCGCTGCTTTCCGCCGAGCCGCACCCAACAAGCAGCGCCGCCGCCATGACGATCGCGATGTTTCTTAGATACTTTTTCATATCACACACCCCATTTCGCTGAAATTAAGATTTGTCGTACTTTCATTCAAGCCCGTAGCGCTCATACACCTGCTCGCAGACGGGGTAGCTGAACCGTCCGGGCTCGAGCAGGCCGTTTTTGTAGCCGAAGCCGTCCGGCTTGTCAAGGTTTTCGGGAAGCGGATAGCGCCCCATGCCATCGCTGGTTATGCCGTAGCGGTCGTTTTCTTCATCATAAACAAGGAACATTATCCACCGCTCACCGACAGTATCAGGCGAAAGCTCGCCCGGCGACACGATGGTGCTGCTGTTATAATACTGATACAAGCGTGAGAGGGTTATCTCCTCGCTCGGGACAGAGCCCTCAAGTACGCGCTCGACACTGACCCTGACCAAAGAACGCGGGAGATCTGAGTCCGGGACCGCTTCGGGCGGACTGATGATCTCGCCGACGATCACAGCATCGGAATGCGCGAGCAGATCTTCAAGAGTATAGCAATAGTATGCGCGGTCGGCCATGGTCTGTACCACCTCAACGCTGTCGGTGATGCTGTCGGCCGCCCCGTTGTCTGTTGCAGCCGGGCTTTCGGCGGCGCTCGCAGCCTCGGAGGTGTCGGGATCGCTTATAACAACTTCCGGACGTGCAAGAAAGACACCTGCGCCGATGACTATGCAGGCCGCTGCCGCTGCGGCTATGATGACCGTTTTAACGCGGCGCTTTGAGTGCGGCGGAGCGGCGGCTTCTGCGACCGCGGCTTCGTCTATCTCGCCGAGAGCTTCATAAAAGTCTTCCTTTTTCATAAGTCAAAGCCCCTTTCTGTCAGGTATCGGCGAAGCCTGCTGCGTATCCTGCTGAGCTCTACGGCGGCGGAATTCTCGCTGCGTCCGCAGGCTTCTGCTATCTGCGCGATACTGTCCGAGTACCAGTAGCGCCGCAGGAACATATATCTTTTTTCCTCAGAGAGCGCCGCGATGAAGGCGTCAAGCTCCTTCACAAGCTCTGCTCTGTCCACGCTGTCCTCAACGGACTCCGAGCCCGACACTATCTCGCCCAGCTCGTCCAGTATCAGGCCGAAGCTGTGGCCGCCGCGTTTCGCTGCGTGTGCGGCCTTGTACCTGTTAAAGGACAGGTTCCTCACTATCCTTGCGAGGAATGCGGAGAGCACAGAGGGCTTGTGCGGCGGTATCGAGCTCCATGCCTTCATGTAGGTGTCGTTGACGCACTCCTCGGCGTCCTCGCTGCTCCCCAGAATGTTCATTGCGATGCCTGTACAGTAGCCGCCGTACTTTTCGGCGGTCTGCGTTATCGCCTGCTCGTTCCTGTCAAAATAAAGCTTAACGATCTCGCTGTCCTCCATTAGCGGCACCTCCCCTTTTTCTCTTTTATCTATATAGACAGCTTTTTTTGCTGAACATTACAGCTCATATCATAATTAAGGCAATACCGCACAACCCCTGTGCGTCAGATACGCAGTCAGATTTTTCGTCAGAGTGCATAAATCTGACGCAGGCGGGCTGACGCCCGGCAAGGAAAATTTGTGTGCTATGACGGAAAATATGCAAGCAGATGACGTGCAGAGGCGCAAGCCGCG
>CAMNBY010000133.1 GCA_946533615.1 uncultured Clostridia bacterium | reverse complement strand
GCTTCCCTTGTGCAGGCAATAAGCGGCCTGATAATGCGGCCTCTCACAGGCGGTATCCCGCAGAGGCCCTTGGCACCGCTGCCTCTCGCAAGATTGAAAAGCGCCGTTTCAAGGCTGTCCGAGAGGGTGTGAGCCGTGGCTATCTTATCTGCGGGCAGGCTGTCAAAATAGTCATATCTTATCCTGCGAGCGCCTTCCTCGACCGAGCAGGAATTCTTCTCGCAGTATCCCTTGACGTCGGCCGAAAGCACGTCAAGCGGCACACCGAGCTTCTCGCAAAGCTTTCGGCAGAACTGCTCGTCACGGTCACTCTCTTCTCCTCTTAGATTATGATTGACATGGCAGGCGCGTATATTCACGCCAAGCTCCTTCAAACACAAAACAAGGGTCACGCTGTCGGCGCCGCCCGAAAGGCAGCAGAGAACAGTTTCGCCCTCGTTTATCATGTTGTATTCTTTTATTGTCTGTTTAACTTTATCAAGCATAGGTGATTACCTGTACTCCTTGTGGATAAGATCAGGGTCAGTGAAAAGCGTATACTCGCCTCGCCAAACAAGATTTACAGTTTCTGTCTCACCGTGGCGGTTCTTGGCTACGATACACTGCGCGGTGCTCTGATCCTCAGAATTCTTGTCGTAATAAGCGTCACGGTAGAGAAAAAGGATAATATCTGCGTCCTGCTCAATAGAGCCCGACTCACGAAGGTCGGAAAGCATCGGGCGCTTATCATCGCGCTTTTCAGAGCTACGCGACAGCTGTGAAAGTGCAATAACAGGCACCTGCAATTCTTTCGCCATCAGCTTAAGCTGTCTCGTGATCTCTGTCACCTCAGTAACGCGGTTGGTGTGCTTATTAGGAGAGCTCATCAGCTGCAAGTAGTCAATCACCACAAGCCCAAGATTGTTCATTCTTCTAAGCTTAGCCTTCATGCTGGGGACCGTGATGCCTGCGCTCTCATCAAGATAGAGCGGCAGATTAACAAGCCTTTCGGTGCCGTCTGCCAGCTTAGACCAGTCCTCCTGACTCAGCTTGCCTGCGCGAAGCTTGCTGTTGTTAACAAGCGCCTCTGAAGCAAGAATACGCGAAGCGACCTGCTCGTTGCTCATTTCGAGAGAGAAAATAACTACCTGCTTGTTTGAAGTCTTACAGGCATTAACAGCAATGTTCAGCGCAAAGGCAGATTTACCCATAGCAGGACGAGCCGCCAGAATAATAAGGTCGGTCTTGTTCAGTCCAGTGGTGATAGCGTCAAGCTGCTTGAACCCCGTAGCTGTGCCTTTGTGCTGGTCGCCCTCGGGTCCTGTTATCTCCATCAGATGATCGTAAACATCAATAACAACGTTTTCAAGCTTCGTGAGCCCCTGCGTATCCTTTCCCTGACGAATGTCATAGATCTTTTGCTCGGCAGCATCAAGCATCGTCTGGGCGTCTTCGGAGCCCTCGTTGGTCATCTCGATAATATCCGCAGCTGCGTTCATCAGCGAACGTATCAGATACTTTTCCTCAAGTATCTTGCAGTAGGACTTGATGTTGCTGATGGAAGGCGTAGACTCCATTATCTTCGTCAGATAGGTCTTCGCCATAGCCGAAGTCTGGAAAACGCCCGCCGTCACGCACTCATTGAGCACCGACACAACATCGGGCGTTACAGACGAAGCAAACAGCCTCATGATGACAGTATAAATATCTCGGTTAAGATCATTGTAAAAACACTCGGGACGGACAGAATCCATAACGACCGACAGGACGTTTTTCTCAATAAGTATGCCGCCGATAACTGCCTGCTCGGCCTCGAGAGAATACGGCGGTTCCTTGCCGAGCATCTCGCTGAGCCGCAGCGGAGAATAGCTGTTATCCGGCATTATTCCTCAACCACCTTTATTCTGATCGAACAGCTTACGCCCTGCGTCATCTTAATAACAGCAGAATAATCGCCAAAGCTCTTGATCTCGCCCGAAAGCTGGATCTTTTTCTTGTCAACAGTCATATTGTAGGACTGCTTGATGGCATCAGCAACAGCACCGCCTGTAACAGCGCCGAAGAGCTTGCCGCCCTGTCCTGCTTTTGCCTTGACAACAACCTCCTTGCCCTCAAGAGAAGCAGCGATCTTTTCGTTCTCTGCCTTTTCAACATCAAGCTTATGCTGAGCAGAAGCCTTCTTACCGGCAAGCTCGTTGAGATTCTTGGCGTTAGCCTCAACAGCAAGTCCGCGGGCGATCAGAAAATTCCTTGCATATCCGTCGGCAACGTTCAGGGTGTCCCCTGCCTTGCCCGAGCCTTTTACGTCTTTAAGTAAGATAACCTTCATTATTAACTATCCTTTCTTCGGATCAACCGTTATTTCTTATATATTCGTCGATAGCCTCTTTCAGCGCTCTTCCTGCGCTTTCAAGGTCGGTCTTGAGCTGTGTCGCAGCCATGGTCATGTGGCCGCCGCCGCCCAGAGCCTCCATAACTATCTGAACATTAAAAGCTCCCATGCTTCGCGCCGAGATATTGACAGTGCCGTTTATCTCGTAAAGCACAAAGGAAGCATTAACGCCAACGATACCAAGCATCTCGTCCGCAGCCTGCGAAGAAGCCACTCGGATGTTATCGAATATATCCTCAGCCACAGCGATAGCGCATTTGCGGTAGATCTGCGCGGAATTGATGATCTGTGACTTATGCTGATAAGTCTCGATGGAGTTCGCAAACAGGCGCTTTACCGCGATCGTGTCAGCACCGAGCTTTCTCAGGAAGGCAGCGGCCTCAAAGGTGCGGACGCCTGTCTTCATGATGAAGTTCTTTGTATCAAGCATAATACCCGACAGCAAAGCCTCAGCAACAGGAGCGGGGATCTTCGAGCTTATGCCAAAATACTCGATAAGCTCTGCCACCATTTCACAGGCCGATGAAGCTGTCGGCTCATGGTAGAACATCACGGCATTGTCAATTGACTTAACAAGCAGTCTGTGATGGTCGATGACGACCAAAGTCCTTGCGCGGGCAAGGACCTCTTTGCTCTCGACAAGATCGGGATTATGCGTATCAACGATAATGAGCATGGTGTTCTCGGTCATTCGCTCGATGCCGGCAGCGGGTGTGATGAAATAATTGTTTATATCGTTCTCGTCAAGATAATTGATAAGCAGCTTTGCAAGGCTGGTGTCGCGGTTCACTACGACATAGGACTCCTTGCCCATCTTTCGTGCAGCCGAACACATACCGACCGCCGAGCCCACAGCGTCCAGATCGGAATATCTGTGGCCCATGACAAGTATCTTTTCACAGCTCTGCATAAGCTCCATCATGCTCTTGGCGACCATTCTGGTCTTGACCTTGGTGCTCTTTTCCATGCCGCCCGAAACGCCGCCAAAGAACTCATAACCGTTTTCTTTTCTCACGGCTGCCTGATCTCCGCCTCGTCCAAGGCACATATCAAGAGCCTGCCTTGCGTAAGCTTCGCTCTCGGCAAGGTTATCCGCGTGAGAACCGACACCGATCGAAAGAGTCAGGTTCTGTCTGTCATCGACCTTGATGCTCCTCGCCTGTTCAAGTATGCGGAAGCGGTTCTCGACTATCGGGATAAGGTGTCTGTCCTCCATAATGACATAGAACTTGTCATTGGAGATCTTCTTTGAAAACGCTGTCGAACCCTCTGTAAAGTTCTCGATCAGCTTTTCTATCTGTACAAGGGCGTGAGCCTTTTCGCTCTCGCGGATATTGACCATAAGGTCTTCAAAGTTGTCAATGCAGATGATTATAACATTCTTATGGGACTGTCTGTGTTCGTATTCAAGGCGGACATAATCGGTGCTGTCATAAAAGCAGATCATGGAGAGCTGTCCCGTAGCGTCGGTGTGTATGCCCATCGTCCTGTAGAACTTGTCCTTGAACCTGATTATATCGCCCTGCGGCGAGAACACTTTCTGAAAATCCATCTGAATTATATCATTGATATTCAGCCCGTAGGCCTCGGTATCGGTGTAAACATCCATTCCGAAGCGCCTGTTGTACCAGACGATCGTCCTCTCGGAGTCAATGATTATCACGGGAGCAGGAAAATGCAGCAGGCTCTCGCGTTCCGTTTTGGTTATCATCGAAGAGGTCTTAGCCACCAGCCTGCGGAGCCTTCCGCGGAACAGCAGCGATTCTGCGATATACAGCAGAATCGACAGCACGGAAATGACAAGCAGCGCCTTTCCCGTACCCGATGACCCAGGATTATCATAAACGAGATACGAAGCAACAAGAGCCGCCACGGCTATTGCCGCAGTGGTTATCTTGATGATCGTATCAAACGCACTGATTCCCTTCATTTTGTTTGACCGTCCTTCCTTTTCTCGGTTAGTGAGTATTTATTTCTTTCTCTGTCAGTAGCTGATCTCCATGATAATCGGGAGTATCATGGGGCTGCGCTTGGTCTTTTGATATATAAGCTCCGAAAGCTCGTCTTTCATTCTGCCCTTGATGGCGTTCCATTCTCGCATATTCCTGTCAAGGCAGGTCTGGAGAGTCTCGGTCATCAGCTTTCTTGCTTCGTCAATAAGCTCCTCACTCTCGCGGACATAAACAAAGCCGCGTGAAACAATGTCAGGCCCCGCAAGGATAACGCCCTCGCTGCGGTCAACTGTGGCGACCGCAATTATCAGGCCGTCCTCCGAAAGCCTCTTTCTGTCACGCAGGACTATCGAGCCTACATCACCGACTCCAAGGCCGTCAACAAGCACCTTTCCGGCAGGCACCTGTCCCGTTATCTTCATGTCAACGCCGTCAGTCTCGATGACGTTTCCGATGTCCGCAACGATTATCCGCTCCTCGGGTATGCCGACCGTCATTGCCGTAGCCTTGTGCTTCATCAGATGCTTGTACTCACCGTGAACAGGGATAAAGAACCGGGGCTTGGTGATCGAAAGTATCAGCTTCTGCTCCTCCTGACAGGCGTGACCTGAAACATGAACGTCATACATATCCTCGTATACCACCTCGGCGCCCAGCTTCATCAGCTCGTTGACGACCTTGGTAACATACTTTTCGTTGCCGGGTATCGGCTTTGCGGAGATTATGATAAAATCATTCGGGTTGATCGAGACCTGTCTGTGCTCACAGCTGGCCATTCTTGTAAGCGCCGACATAGGCTCGCCCTGGCTGCCTGTGGTCACGATGCACATCTTCTCGGGCGGATACTGTCCTATCGACTCGATATCGACAAGCAGCCCGTCGGGGACTTTAAGATATCCAAGCTCAATGCCAACGCCGATAACGTTCACCATGCTCCTTCCCGAGACCGCGACCTTTCGGCCTGTTGCGTCGGCACGGTTCACTATCTGCTGTATGCGGTGGATATTAGAGGCAAAGGTGGCAATTATAATGCGCTTGCCGTCGGCCTTGCTGAACAGCTTGTCAAAGCTGTCGCCGACCTTGCGTTCGCTCATCGTAAATCCGGGGCGCTCGGAATTGGTCGAGTCCGACATCAGCGCCAGCACTCCCCTGTTTCCAAGCTCGGCAAAGCGAGCCAGGTCTATGATGCCGCCCTGGATCGGCGTGTAGTCCACCTTGAAATCTCCCGTATGGATAAGAACACCCGCAGGAGTGTGGATCGCAAAGCCCACAGCATCGGGAATAGAATGGTTGACTCTTATAAACTCAACAGCCATACAGCCGAGCTTGACAGTCTGTCTGGGAGCAACGGTGTGCAGCTCGCAGTCAGAGAGTATCTCGTGCTCACGCAGCTTGCCTTCAATAAGGCCGATGGTCAGCGAAGTACCGTAAACAGGGACATTGAACTTTTTAAGAAAATACGGCAGGCCGCCGATATGATCCTCGTGTCCGTGAGTGATAACTACGCCGCGAAGCTTGTCGATGTTCTGCTCGATATAGGTGAAATCGGGGATAACGATATCAACGCCCAGCATCTCCGAATCGGGGAACGCAAGGCCGCAGTCGATGACCAGCATATCGTTGGCACATTCAATAACAGTAAAGTTCTTGCCTATCTCGTTAAGGCCGCCCAAGGGGATTATCTTAACGGGAGTCTTTCGCTGAGGGTCGCGCTGCTGCTGGCGTTGTCTGGGCTTTCCAGCAGGAGGTGCCTTCTTCTTTTCGGTAAGCTCCGCCGCAGCCTGCCCTATGGGGATCCCGGCAGACTTATCTCCGTTGCGTTCGTTCTTGTTTTTTCTATAATACATACATATTGCCCGCGGGCACACCGAAGCACACGGCACAGCCTTTCTGTGCAGCGCAAAACCGGCAGGCGCGGGACGCTCCTTCCTTGAATTAGTTATTGGTCTGAAACAATTATAACGTTCAATATGATATTCTTCGGACAAAGCAGGCTGCCATACAGAAACGATATGTAAGACAAGGCGGCGCTGCCGATGGCCTCCGAAAAATATAAAATGACCCGAAAGCCATAAACGAACAAAAGTTACTAAATATATAATACTATTTTTTCTCTATGATGTCAAGTAGATTTTTGACGCAAAAAGGAAAATCATCTCCGAAAAGCCGAAAAAGCCTTGCAGAAATGATCTTCCACATCTTACCATTGAGTTTTATCGGTATAAGCCGCGATTATATCCCCTGCCGAATAGACCTGGGTGCAGCCTTCGCGGAGCAGCTTTATCACTCCCGCGTA
>CAMNBY010000132.1 GCA_946533615.1 uncultured Clostridia bacterium | reverse complement strand
CCTCGGATTCTATCGTTACGGGCAAGCCGCTGTTCAGGGACAGGGACGACTACCGCGAGTTTGTCGAGAGGCACAAGCAGTCCGACCTGAAATACGAGGACATCAAGACCTATCGCGGCGACGCATATCTCGGGATAGACGCCGGCTCCACCACGACGAAGCTGGTGCTGATAACCCCCGAGGGCAGGATGCTCTACAACTACTACGGCTCCAACAAGGGGCAGCCGCTGGACGTGATAGCGGCGAAGCTCGAGGAGATCTACGACCTCGGCACCGACGGCCTGAACATCAAGGGCTCGGCTGTCACGGGCTACGGCGAAGACCTGATAAAAGCCGGGCTTGGCGTAGATTTCGGCATAGTTGAGACTGTTGCACACTACAAGGCTGCGGCCTACTTCTGCCCCGATGTTGACTTCATCATCGACATTGGCGGACAGGACATCAAGTGCTTCAAGATAAAGAACAACGCCATAGACAGCATCATGCTCAACGAGGCCTGCTCGTCGGGCTGCGGCTCGTTTATCCAGACCTTTGCACAGGCCATGGGCTACGAGATCGCAGACTTTGCCAGACTCGGTCTGTTTGCAAAGGCGCCTGTAGAGCTTGGCTCGCGCTGCACGGTGTTCATGAATTCCTCGGTAAAGCAGGCGCAGAAGGACGGCGCCTCTGTAGAGGACATCTCGGCAGGTCTTTCCTCGTCGATAATCAAAAACGCGATCTACAAGGTCATCCGCGCAAAGAGCGTGGAAGAGCTTGGAAAGAATATAGTTGTTCAGGGCGGCACCTTCCTTAATGATGCTGTTCTGCGCAGCTTTGAGCTGGAGCTTGGCAGGAACGTTATCCGTCCGGCCATCGCCGGGCTGATGGGCGCCCTCGGCTGTGCCCTCTTTGCAAAGGAGCGCTCGGCGTCGATGGCTTCCTCGTCTGTGCTTTCAAAGGCGCAGCTACAGGATTTTGCCTACAACTCACGGGCAACACAGTGCCGCGGCTGTACGGCTCACTGCAACCTGACGATAATCCGATTCAACGACGGCCACCGCTTTGTTTCGGGCAACCGCTGCGAGAAGGGCGCAGGCATCAAGATAGAGAACAAGGTGGAGAACCTTGTGGAATACAAGTACGAGGCTATACTCGCTTACGAGGAGAAGAAGCCCAGACACCCGAAGGCAAGGGTCGGGATCCCGCTGGCGCTGTCCTACTACGACCTTATGCCCTTCTTCCACACGCTGCTGACCGAGCTGGGCTTTGAGGTAGTGCTCTCCGAGCGCTCGACTCGCGACACCTACTACAAGGGCCAGCAGACCATTCCCTCGGACACGGTCTGCTATCCCGCAAAGATCTGTCACGGTCACATTCAGAGCCTGCTTGACAAGGGCGTGGACATGATATTCTACCCCTGCATGAGCTACAACATGGACGAGGGCGGCTCGGACAACCACTACAACTGCCCTGTTGTTGCCTACTATCCCGAGCTGCTGAAGGCAAATATCCCCGAGCTTAACGACCGCAACTTCATTGCGCCTTACCTTAACATAAACGTTAAAAAGCACGTTGCAAAGGTGATCGCCGAGAGCTTTTCAAGATACGGCATCAAGCCCAAGCAGGTGGCAGAGGTGCTGAACAAGGCCTACTCCGAGCAGGTTAGATACCGCCGCGACATTGAGCGGAAGGCTCAGGAGATAATCCGCACAGCCCGCAGCCACGGCCAGAAGACCATCGTGCTTTCGGGCCGTCCCTACCACATCGACCCCGAGATAAACCACGGCATACACAAGCTGATAGCCTCGCTTGGCTTTGCTGTCGTCACCGAGGACAGCGTGTCCGATCTGGTGGACGTTCCGCCGCTGGACGTGCTGAACCAGTGGACATATCACTCAAGGCTTTACAGGGCGGCTGAGTATGTCTGCCGCAACGACGACTTGCAGCTGGTGCAGCTGGTATCCTTCGGCTGCGGCATCGACGCCGTGACCACCGACGAGGTCAGAGCTATCCTTGAAGAGCGCGGAAAGCTCTACACTCAGCTGAAAATAGACGAGATCACGAATCTCGGCGCCGCAAAGATAAGGCTTCGCTCGCTGGCGGCGGCTCTCGAAGAGAAGGAGGAGAGAAAATGAGCAAAAAAAAGGCCGAGCCCTTCAAGATAGGCGGCTCGGACAGAGTTACAAAAGCAGTCTTTACCGAGGACATGAAGAAGGACTACACGATCCTTGTCCCCGATATGCTGCCGATCCATTTCAAGCTGATAATCAAAGTCTACGAGCACTTCGGCTACCACATGGAGCTTTTGCAGAACAACTCACGCAACGTGATCGACGAGGGGCTTAAAAACACCCACAACGACGCCTGCTATCCTGCGCTGCTGGTCATCGGCCAGTTCATCGACGCCTTGCAGAGCGGAAAGTACGACGTAAACAAGGTCGCGCTCATCATGTCGCAGACAGGCGGCGGGTGCAGAGCCTCAAACTACATACACCTTATCCGCAAGGCCATAGCTGCACAGTATCCGCAGGTGCCTGTTATCTCGCTGAATTTCAGCGGACTTGAAAAGAACCCCGCCTTCCCGATGACTCCCGCCATCGCGATGCGGCTGATCTACGCGGTCATGTACGGCGATATGCTGATGCTGCTTTACAATCAGTGCAAGCCCTACGAGCTTCAGGAAGGACAGACAGACCAGCTGCTGGCTCGCTGGCAGCACCGCCTCGGAAAGCTGATGGAGAAGAACGACTACCTTATGCCGAAGCCCATCTACAGGGCGATGCTGGCTGACTTCGCGGCTATCCCAAGGAGCAAGGAGAAAAAGCCGAAGGTCGGCATCGTGGGCGAGATCTATGTCAAGTACTCCCCTCTTGCAAACAACGACCTTAACAAGTTCCTGCTCTCCGAGGGCTGCGAGCCGAACGTCCCCGGGCTTATGGACTTTGTGCTGTACTGCTGCTCCGACCTTCTGAACGACAAGGATCTTTACGGCACCAAGTCCCGAATGACAACGCTTTACCAGATCGGATACAAGGTGCTTTACAAGTTCCAGCGCGAGCAGATCAAGGTCATCAAGGATCACGGAGTGTTCCAGCCGCCCCACGATTTCGAGCATCTGCGCCGCTGTGCCGACAAGTACATGAATCAGGGCGTGAAGATGGGCGAGGGCTGGCTGATAACCGCCGAGATGGCTGCTCTTGCCGAGACAGGCACGAAGAACATAATCTGCACGCAGCCATTCGGCTGCCTGCCGAACCACATCGTTGCTAAGGGCATGAGCCGCGTTATCAAGGAGGCTTATCCCGATGCGAACATCGTAGCGATCGACTACGACCCCGGCGCAACAAAGGTAAATCAGGAAAACAGGATAAAGCTGATGCTGGCAAACGCAGTGATTTGACAAACAAAAAATCTCTTCCCGCAGGGGAAGAGATTTTTTTATTATACCTTCAGCCAGGCGCAGGCGATGTCGAGAGCCTCGTAGAGGCTGGGCTTCTCGGCCATCTTTACGATCTGCTGGTTGGGAGGAAGGGTGAGGTCTGTTGCCATCTTTCTCATCCTTACCTTATTGGCGACGTCGATGCCGCCCTGCTTCTCGGTGCCGAGTATCGTGATCTCAACGATGAACTCGTCATACATATTGCCGAAATAGATCATGTTGCCCTTTCTTACGAGCGGCACGCCCTTATAAGTGAAAAACGGTGATTTCTTTTCTGCCATTGATATCCTCTCCTTATTCAGTATATTCTTTTAATTCCTTGCCTTCTTCAAGCAGCCCGACGTTTTCCTTAAAGCCGTCCACCCAGCGGGATTCTATCCTGTAGGAGGGTCTGCCGTTAAGGGCAACGATAGTTCGCCTTGCGCTCTCGCGGTAGTATTCGAGAGTTTCGGTCTCGCCGTCTGTCAGGCTCAGCTCGACTGTCATTTCCGGCTCGCCCGTTACCTCGTCGAAATATATCTCGTCGGTGGGGCAGGACAGCAGGAACTGGTAAAGGCTCTTGAAGCCGTAAACGTCGAGCTCGTCGTTGCCCTGTCTTACGTTTGTCACCTGGCCGTCGCTGTCTGTCACGACCTTGTAGTCGTGGGTCTTGCCGTCAACGGTCACCTTCATGGTGTCGATGTTCTCGATCCTGTTGGTGGTCATAAGAGAGATAACATCGCCCGGCATGAAGCTTGCGTAGAGCAGGTTCTCTGCATCTATCTGCCAGATGCAGTCTCTGTTATCAACGCCCGTGACGTAGCAGTAGTAGGCGGCTATCTCGTCGATCTCCTTGCCGTTCTCGTCGGTGGCGTGTATCTCATTGCCTATCCTAAGCTCGTAGTCATAGCCCTCGCCCTTGAAGGTGACTGTGCACTGCGGATCGTCAAGGCCGTAGGTCCCAAAGTCCTCCTCGGAGGGGAAGATCTTCTCGCAGCGCGACGCCGTCAGACCGTAGAGGCCGTGGGTTATCTTTGCCGAGACCGAGATATTAAGATTTGCAAAGATCGGCTCGGTCATCACCTGCGCCGAGATCAGCGACTCGTCCTCGCTCTCGTCCTGCACGAACACCATCTCGTAGCCAAGGTCCTTTCTCTTGACCCTGAGCTCGCCGTAGGGGTCGGTGCCCGAGGAGTCCTCGATGAGGAACTTGTTCACGAACTCCTCCTTGCGGTCGATGATGTTGTTGAAGATGGATTTCACGACCATGTAGACCGTTTTCGAGTCCTTCTCGCAGAAATAGCGGTAGCGGTTCTTGGTGGCGATGTCTCCGATGAGGAAGGTGCGTTCGGTGCCGTCCGCAAAATTGACGGTGAACGTCGCCTCGGGCTCGGCAAGGCCGTATTTGCTCAGATCCTCTGCGTTTTCCTCGACCGTCTTGTAGCTTTCCAGCTGCGAGAGGTCGTTGGCTATGTCGGACTTGTAGGACGAGATCTGGTCAAGGCCTGTCAGCTCCTTGATGTTCCACTCGCTCTTGCCCGAAGCGGGACGCTCGAGGGTGAAGCCGCCGTAGCTGTTATCCACAACGACCGAGACTATGTCCGAAGCCTGAACGTCTATCAGCTTTGTGGGATCGGCCTCTTCGTCAACTTTTTTTATCACTGCCGAAGAGTCGTCCGCCGAGGAAGCATCGTCCTTGCCGCCCGTGAGCTCGAGAAACGCAAGCGTTCCGCCCAGAGCCGCGACCACGACGCCTCCGATTATTATTCCCTGTATCTTTCCGTTAATTGAAGGTCACCTCTTTATCTGTTCTTTCTCCTGTACCAGACAACGCCGCCGATTATCAGCACGACCGCAGGGATTATCAGCGTGAACGTCCACTGCAGCACAGAGGTCTGCTTCTCGGTGAGGGAGTAGAGCTCCGCCGAGATGACCGTGGGCTGGATAGTGATGCCCGTGTTTGTCTTGCCGGTCACGCCGTTGAGCAGGCTGAGTATATACTCGCGGTTGTCAAATCTTGCGTTTTGCAGGTACTGGTCGGAGAGGGTCTCCACCGCGCCGAAGGCCACGATGTTGCTGTAGGTGGCGCTGGCGTCCGTAGACGAGAACACGGCTCTTGAGGCCACGGCGGTGTAGATCTGCTGGCCGTTCGATATGGTCTCGCCGTTATTCATATCTGCGGTGTAGGCGCTGGCGTTTGAGGTGACATAAGCCTCGGTGCCGGTATTGCCCCGCTCGTCAAAGAGCAGCTTTATCGGGCGCGAGCCCAGGTTCAGCAGCTTCGGAGCATCGGCGGTAACGTCCTGAGTAAAGTTGTCGGAAACGCTTGCGGCGATGGTGTTGAAGGGCATCTGGTAGTAGAAATCGGTATCCTGCTCGCAGACGACCGCTTCCTCGAACTGCAAGCCCCACTCGGCCAGCAGCTCGTCAAGGTTGGGGGTCTTGCCCTGCTGGATAGACGCACAGTAAAGCAGCTGCTTGCCCATTTTTCCGTCGTTCTCAAGGAAGTCCTCGACCTTCTGCACCTCTTCGGGCAGGTAGTCCTTTGTCGGTGCGGGGATTATTACAAGAGCCGCGTCCTCCGGGATCTCCTCTTTTGTGATGTCGATGTCCTGAACGAAATATCCGTTAGCTTCAAGCAGGGTGTGCAGGTATGAAAGCTCGGCGGCCTCGGCACAGCCCGTGAGGAACACGGCTGTTACGGGGTTGGGGTCTGCCACTGCCATGAAGGCCGAAACGAAGGCCTCGTCTGCGCGGGAGGCCTCGACCATGCTGCCGTAGGTTTGCAGCACTCTCAGGGCGCCGAAGTTCTTTGCCATCTGCTCGATGGTCATTCCGTAGTAGGAATTCAGGTTCTGCAAAAACTCGTCCTTGAAGGTAACAAGGTCGGTGAGCAGGATCTTCCTTGTACGCTTGATGTCGCTTGTGGGGTTGGTCTCGACTATGATGTCGTAGGCCGAGGTGGTGTCAACGCCGTATTCCGCAACGATGTCGGGGTTGGAATCGGGCACCACAAAGCGGTAGCTGATGTGGCTGTTGTACTGTGAATATTTCTTCATTACCTCGTCGGCCTGGTTTGTGTAGTCGCTGAGGTAGCAGAAGTCGTCCTCGTCGGCGAAGACGGTTATCAGCACGTCGGTGTTGATGGTCTTGACATAGTCTATCGACTCGTCGGAGATCGAGAACTTCTTCTTGTCCGTGAGGTCGAAGGTAAGGGGATAGCGCTCGAAGATGATGGTCGCGATGACATTCACCAGCACCACGGCGGCGATGAAGATGATCGTCAGGATCGTGGCGCTCATGCCGTGCTTTATCTGCCTGATGTTTGCCTTGGACTTTGCCTTACTTTTAGGGTGGTCGTCCTTGTCGCTGTCTCTGTCTTCATCGTGCTCCTCGGTCTTCTCGGTCTTTTTGGCGCCCGACTTCTGCTCCTTGACAACGCTTCCCAGCAGGTCCTCGATGGGTGCGGAGATCTTCTCCTTTACCTCGGCGGGCTCTTCTGCGGGCTCGGGAGCAGCGGGCTCGTTTACTGCGTCAAGCTCCTGCTCGAGCTCGGCGGATCTTTCGGGGTTTGCCTTGTTTGTATTCGCGGGCTGAGTGCCGCGCTTCTTGTTCTTTGCCATGATATATCCCCTCCTTTAAGCCCAGCGGCGCTTTTCGAGCACCCTGACCGTCAGGAACAGGAACACTACTGTAGCGCTGATGAAATAGAGCGCGTTTGAAAGGTCAAAAAGACCGTAGGTAAAGCCCACATATCTTTCCCAGAAGGAGAGCTTTTCAAACACGGTGGGGATGATCTCGCCGTTCACGGCGAACACGCCCAGCACGATCGCGGCGATGAGGCCGATGATGAGCGCCGAGGTCTTTTTGCCGAGCATTAGGAAGGCTGCGGCGGTAAGTATTATCACTATCGCCTCGACGATAACGGCTCTCCAGACGGCGGAGAGGTCGGGCATAAGGTTCTCGATGAAATCGGTAGGCACAACGCCCGCAACGTTGGTGAGCAGATAGAGCATCACCATGCAGATGAAGCTCATCACCGCCGAGACCACCTGGTTCTCGGTCAGGGACGAGAAGAAGATGCCAACAGAGATAAAGGCCGAGCCCAGCAGCGCAAGGCCGATGATATTGCCCGTAATGACCATCCAGTCGGGGGCGGCGAAGGCCGCGATGACGATGGCATATACAAGGGTGATGGCGATGCCGAGCACATAGATCAGAAACGCGGCGAAGAACTTTCCTGCGACGATGCCGCCGAGGCTGATAGGCGCTGTCAGCAGGCACTGGTCGGTCTTGTTCTTCTTTTCCTCGGAAAGAGTACGCATCGTAAGTATCGGGATAAGCACGATGAGAATTATCATCAGCTCCTGAAAGACGCCGTCCATCGAGGTCGTTCCGAAGACCAGCGACTGGCGGGAAAAGCTGAACGCCGAAAATGCGTAAAAGGCGGCTAAGAAAATATAGCCTATAGGAGATGTGAAATAAGAGAGGGTCTCTCTTCTGAATACTGCACCCATCAGTTGTCACCTCCGTCAGTTTCAATGCTCTCGCCCATGGTGAGCTTGAGGAAGATATCCTCAAGCGAGAGCTCGCTGGAGCGCATCTCGAGTATCGGGAAGCCTCTGTCGGCGCAGCGTGAGAAAAGCTCGCGCCTTATATCCGAGCCCTCCCTGGACTCGACCTTGTAGTCATAGACGTTGTTTCCGTGATGTGCGCCGATGTTGACGCTCTCCACATCTCTGATGCTTTCCAGCATCGCGGCGACCTTTTCCTTGCTGCCGTCGATCCTGACGGAGAGCTTATGGTCGGCGGAGAGGCGCTTCGAGAGGTTATCCTCGGTGTCGTTGGCGACGATCTTTCCCTCGCTGATAACTACGATCTTGTCGCAGACTGCCTGCACCTCCGAGAGGATATGGGAGGAGAGGATGACGGTATGGTTCCGTCCAAGCTTTTTGATAAGTGTTCTGATCTCGATGATCTGCTTCGGGTCGAGGCCGACGGTAGGCTCGTCGAGAATAAGCACATTCGGGTTGCCGACAAGCGCCTGCGCAAGTCCTACTCTCTGCTTGTAGCCCTTGGAGAGATTCTTTATCACGCGGTCATAGACGTGCTCGATCTTGACGAGGCTGCAAATATCCTTCAGGTGGGTATTTCTTGGCAGCTTGCATTTTTTGATGTCATATACAAATTTCAGATACTCCTTGACGGTCATATCAAGATAGAGCGGCGGCAGCTCGGGCAGATAGCCGATCTTCTGCTTTGCCTTGATCGGCTCCTCAAGTATGTCGATGCCGTCGATCAGGGCACGGCCGTCGGTGGCCGAGATATAGCCCGTAAGTATATTCATCGTAGTAGACTTCCCTGCGCCGTTCGGCCCGAGGAAGCCCAGTATCTCTCCGTCCTCGGCACGGAACGAGATATTGTCTACAGCACGTTTATCTCCGTAGTGCTTCGACAGATTCTGTACTTCGATCATTTCTTACGATCAGTCCTTCCTGTTTGGCGTGAGATGCGTTCTCTCACATTTTATTCCATTATATACCTTACAGCCTGTTTGTGACAGGAGTATGATAGGCTTGTCAAATGTTTGGGGGGCTTTTTTCTTTTACGCTACCCGGCACATCACACAGTTGTGAGGCGAGGTCTTGCTGGGACGGTTCCTTCTGCTCGACCCTTGTTAGGGCGTTCTCCTCTCACTCTATCCGGCTGACCCCCACCGTATCGCGAGGGAGCCCCGGCACATTTCGCTGTTGTGAGGCGGCTTGCCGCCGATCACGCGACTTGCGCACCCGCGCCCGGGTCGAGCTTGCGAGTGATCTCGCGGATTGCGTGGTACACGCTGTGTTCGTCAAGCCGCAGGCGGCTTGAGGGGAGGGTCATCTATACCCTCAAAGGGGCGGCCCTCCCTTGCAGGGCACGCCCCTCTTTCAAAACGCTCCCCCGGAGCGTTTTGAAATTCACCCCCG
>CAMNBY010000131.1 GCA_946533615.1 uncultured Clostridia bacterium | reverse complement strand
CCATAGAAGCCGCTTTCGATGAGGCCGAGAAGATCGCGGGGCAGCCCGTTGTCATTATCCAGAAGAGCACAAAGGGCAAGGGCGTTTCGTTCATGGAAGATCAGGTCGGCTGGCACGGCACAGCTCCCAACGCCGAGCAGTATGCTCAGGCTGTTGAAGAGCTCACCGCGAAGCTCAAGGAATTGGAGGGTTAAACAATGGCAGATGTAATCAAGAAGGCTACAAGAGAGAGCTACGGCGAAGCGCTTGCCGCTCTCGGAGATGTTTATGATAACCTTTATGTTCTTGACGCAGATCTCGCAGCTGCGACAAAGACAGGAATTTTCAAGAAGAAGTTCCCCGACAGGTTCTTTGACTGCGGAATTGCCGAGGCTAATATGATGGGTGTTGCCGCAGGCCTTGCCGCTACAGGTAAGATACCGTTCGCTTCAACTTTTGCGATGTTTGCCGCAGGCAGAGCTTTTGAGATCGTCCGTAATTCTATCGGCTATCCTCACCTTAACGTCAAGATAGGAGCGACCCACGCAGGCATTTCTGTCGGCGAGGACGGCGCGACCCACCAGTGCAACGAGGACATCGCCCTGATGCGTACTATTCCCGGAATGACTATAATCAACCCTGCTGATGACGTTGAGGCCAAAGCCGCTGTCGAGGCAGCCATCAAGTACAACGGCCCGGTTTATATGCGATTCGGACGTCTGGCGGTGCCTGTATTCAATGATCCCGCTACCTACAAGCTCGAGCTCGGCAAGGGCATAAAGCTCCGCGACGGCAAGGACATCGCCATCGTTGCAACAGGCCTTATGGTGAACGAGGCTCTGACTGCTGCCGATGAGCTTGCTGCAATGGGCGTGTCTGCAACGGTTATCAATATCCACACCATCAAGCCGATCGACAGAGAACTTATCGTCGAGGCTGCAAAGGCTACCGGTCTCGTGCTGACCGTTGAGGAGCACAGCATCATCGGCGGTCTTGGCTCTGCTGTTTGTGACGTGCTTTCCGAAGAACTGCCTACAAAGGTCATCAAGATCGGCGTGAACGATGTGTTCGGCCACTCCGGTCCAGCAGTTCAGCTGCTCAAGGACTTCGGTCTTTCTGCTGAAAACATCGTAAAGACTGCAAAGGCGGCTGTTGACGCAAAATAATAAGCCAATAACAAAAAAGGCGGTACTGTTAAGCGGTACCGCCTTTTAACATTTTTATGCCCGTTTGTGTAGAATAACAAAGGGGTGATACCGTGAGCGTTAAAAAAGCATCAAAAGTCTGTGTGTTTTCTTATGTTATCTTATTTGCAGCAGCAATGATCTTGTTTCTGTTTTTTATGATGAGCAGCCGCTCAAGATCGCTTGCCTCAGAGCTTTGCGAGTACCGCAGCAGGGAAGTGCTGAACAGGATAATAAACGAATCCGCAGCCGAGGCGCTTGCCCAAAGTGAAGGTGTGCTTTATTCCTTCACCACTGACAGCAGCGGGAACATCACGGCCTTCGGCGCAGATCAAGCCGCCGTGAACGCCTTCAAGACCCGTCTGATGTCCGCCGTTGACCGAAGGATAGCCGAGCTCGGCACCGAGACCGTTTATATAACTCTTGGAGATATTATGGGGTCCGCGTTTCTTTCGGGCAGAGGCCCTTCGTTTTCTGTCGAGTACACTCCGGCGGCAGCCGCCTCTGCCGAGCTTGAGCTGAATTTTGAAGAGGCAGGCATAAACCAGACGAGGGTAACGGCGCTTATCACGGTCAAAGCACAGGTCGCGGCTGTGTTCCCGTTCGGCAACGAGACCTTTGAGGTAACGTCGCAGCAGCTTATTGCAGATGAAATGATAGTCGGCGGAATTCCGGCGTTTTACAGCAAAAAATAAAGGCGGCATATCACTATGCCGCCAAAACTATTAGCTTAGATAATATCGTCTTCCTGGTTCGGGATACTCAGCTGCTTCTTGGGCACACGCTTGATAGGGTCGTAGAGCCACTTCTTGCAGTTATAGTCTGCATCAACAAGTCCCTGCTTTTCACACAGGACCTTGTTACCCTCCTTGGAACGATTGCCGAATGCGCAATACGAGCACGAGGGTGCGATCCCATTACCAAAAAAGTTCTTCTTTTTAGCCATAGTATATAACACTCCTTTGAAAAGCTATAGAATTTCCTACCTTACTATTATATCATACTATTCTGAAAAAAGCCAGTCTTTTTTTAAAAACTAATATAAAAATCATCATAATCAAGCAAATTGATGGTATGAAATTGTCTATTTCGACGATTATTTTATTATCTGAGGCGTAAGCTGGCAAAACATCGGGCAAAAACGCCCTGCAAAGCAGCCATGAAATGCCATAATTTAGCAGAAATCTGATCGGCATGGTCAGATAAAAAAACTTTAACGAGAACGCGCCTTTAAGCACAGTCAGCAGCTGAAGCTGAACGCAGAGACCACCGAAGCCTAAGACCACCGCCGCAAACGGTACTGCGCCGAATGCTGTCGGGTGCAGGTCGGTAATATTGCTGATCTCAAGTGAAGACAGCAGCAAAACGGCTGTGCTGTGGGTGATAAAGCCGCGTTCGGCGATGCTTTCTATAAGCTTATCGACCCTGAGCGCCGCTGTCAAGCCTGAGAAAAACACGATTATACCGCACATTTTCAGCAGGTTCTCGCCCGCAGAGGTGACAGAACCTACAAAGATCTCGCCCGAAAGGGGACACGCTCCGCCTGTCACTTCGGTGCGAATTCTTCCTACTCTATTTATTATAGTCGCTAATACAAGATTTGTCAATAGAGAACTGAAAAATATGATTACCCCGATGGCTTTGCTGCCGTAAACGGCCTCGCCGACCACAGCTACAGCATAAGACGGCCCGCCCGCATAGCAATACACAGCCATTAGCTCAGCAGAGCGTCGGTCGGTGTAGCCGTTCTTTACCGATGCTGCAAGCATATTCAGCCCAACAGGATAGCCTGCGATATTTGATAAAACAAACACCGGGAACATCCCCTTGGGCATACCGAAAAGCAGATGGGCGAGCTTGTCAAAGGGCTTTGACAAAACTGTGTGTATTGAGCAGCGGCAAATTATCTCCGCCACCGCCATAAAAGCGAACAGCGACGGAATTATCACGTTTATACAGCGCATCACAGCCGCCCTTGAAGCCTCTGCCGCTTCAGCTGAAAAGAATATCAGGCTTGCAGCGCAGAGCATCATGAAAAGCGCAGAATACTTAACTTTCAATTCTCTCACCCCTTGCTTTATATGTATATGTCGGACAGCCCGATAATATAATAATTGTGAGGTGAAGCAGATGGACAGCGTTAAGCGCAAGCCGCCTACAGATGCGGCATACATAGTGATCGAGCCCTCGAAGGGCGTAAGGATAGAAGGGTGCAGGCAGCTGCTTGAATGCAGCGAGGTCCTTGCCCGGGTGAAAACCAAGCAGTATACGATCGAAATACTCGGCAGCGGCCTTCACGCCGACGTTTACGGCTCCGACACAGTTGAGATAGGCGGCAGCGTTCTCTCTGTTTCACTGGAGATAAACAGGAAAGGGGGCGGAGAGCGATGATCTTTGGCAGCGTAACTGTTTCCGCCGATAACGCCTGCTCACAAAAGCTCTACCGTTTCATCAGGAATGAAAAGATCGAGTGTCGAAGGATAAAAGAAGAAAACGGACGCCTGATCTTTACGATCGGCGTTGAGAGCTGGCGTGAAGTCCGCAGCTTCCTCGAAAGCCTGAACTGCGAGTACGAGATCATCAGTAAGAAAGGCTTTGTGCCGCTTTTGCAGGCCTGTTTTGCAAGAAAAGGCCTGCTGCTCGGCGTCCTGGTGTGCTTTGTTCTGATATCTTTGCTTTCAGATGTTGTGCTTGTATTTGATATTTCGGCCGATTCGCCCAAGACAAAACAGGCCATTCTTAACGTGCTGCTGGAAAACGACATCAAAGCGGGCAGCAGCCTGAAAAACGTTGACCTGACCGTGATTGAGCGCAGGATAAAAAGCAGAGTGCAGAACGTCGGCTGGGTCGGGATAAGCGCTGACGGCAACAGGCTTATCATCGACACACTGCAATACACTCCAAAGCCCGAATTCACGGTTCACAGGCTGCCCTCTGATATTGTTTCCAAAGAAAACGGCGTGATAGACAGCGTCGAGCTTCTCGACGGCCAGCTGCTCAAACCAGTAGGGAGCGGAGTTGCCAAGGGCGATACTATTGTCAGCGGAAAGGTAGTTACAGATAAAATATCCTATAAAGACGGCAAAGAGCAGCACGACATCTCTGCAAGATACACCAGAGCGGCAGGCCGCATCTACGGCACCTTCGAGCGCAAAATGACGTTTGAACAGCCATTCATCGACCAGACAAAGCTCTACAAGCCGCAGAAGGAAAAGGCCGTTTATTCCGTTTCGCTCTTTGACTTTGATCTTGTACTGAACGGGGCAGAAGGCAACTATGACCTGATCGACAGAAACGAGCACCGCCCCGAGATGTTCGGCCTTGACCTGCCTGTTGCGTTTACAGAGAATAAGGTCTCGGAATTCACTTTTGCGGCTCATGCCCTGAACAAAGCGCAGGCCACCGATGCCGCAAAGCAAAAAGCCGAAAAGTACGAGAACAACTTTCTCAGCGCCTATGAAATACGGGACAAAACTGAGGAGCTTAAAGAGACAGACGACGGCGTTCTGCTCGAAGTGAACTATACCCTTTACGGACAGATGGGTGAGGAGCGGGATTTTTTTATCCCAAAGTGAAAAACGTCAAAAAAATATGTAAAAACAGCATAAAAGTAATTGCATTTTTAAAATATTTATGTTATAATTACTGTGTATCATTATGATCTTACAAAGAAAAGGACTTGAAACATTTAATGGCAGAAAGATCTATCAACGCCGATAGAATGGAAGTCATTCTCAATCTGTTCGGCAACTATGACGAAAACATAAATCTGATCCAGAAGGAATACTCTGTGGCGGTCATCAGCCGCGGCTCGGACATCAGGATAACGGGCGACGAGGAAAATGTCTTTGCGGCATCAAAGGCTATCGAGGCTCTGCTACAGCTTGCAAACAAGGGCGAGATGATAAACGAGCAGAATATCAGATATGTTTTTTCATTGGTCGAAGAGGGAAATCAGGAAAATGTTTTCAAGCTGACCGACGACGGCATCTGTGTTACAATGAACGGCCGCATCTTAAAGCCCAAGACCCTCGGCCAGAAGCGTTATGTTGATGCCATCAAGAACAACACCATCGTTCTTGGCGTCGGACCTGCCGGAACAGGCAAGACCTATTTGGCTGTGGCTATGGCTGTAAAAGCCTTCCGCGCCCACGAGATCAATAAGATCATACTCACGAGACCTGCGGTTGAGGCAGGCGAGAAGCTCGGATTTCTGCCCGGCGATCTTCAAAACAAGGTCGATCCCTATTTAAGGCCGCTGTATGACGCCCTGTTTGAAATGCTCGGCCCCGACACCTTTGCAAGACAGCAGGAACGAGGCTGCATCGAGGTCGCGCCTCTCGCTTATATGCGAGGCAGAACGCTCGACGACGCATATATTATCCTTGACGAGGCACAGAACACCACCCCTGAACAGATGAAGATGTTCCTGACCCGCCTCGGCTTTAATTCAAAGATCGTTATTACTGGTGATATTACCCAGATAGACCTGCCGGATTCAAAGCGCTCGGGACTTATCGAGGCCTGCAAGGTGCTTAAAGACGTCGATGACATCGAGATCATCCGCTTCACGGAAAAAGACGTCGTAAGGCACAAGCTGGTGCAGGATATCATCAAAGCTTATGAAAAATATTATGATAAAGGAAGTGCAAACCGCAATGGGAAAGGTTAAAGTCCTGATAACCAACAAGCAGAACACCGTAAAAATTCCGACAGGCATAAGACTTCTTATAAGGAAATGCTGTCACGCCGTTCTTGAAAGCGAGAACTATAACGACAGCTACGAGATAAGTGTGTCCTTTGTTGATGACGCTCAGATACACGAGATCAACAAGGAATTCAGGAACATTGACCGTCCTACCGATGTTCTTTCTTTCCCTCTCGGCGAGGACGGTGTTTACGATCAGGACATGGAGACAGGCGCTTATCTGCTCGGAGATATTGTTATCTCCATCGAGACAGCGGAGCGTCAGGCCGAGGTATATGGTCATTCGCTCGAAAGGGAAGTCGGCTTTCTGACAGTTCACTCGATGCTGCATCTGCTGGGCTACGATCACGAGCTTGGCAAGCTCGAGGAGCGCATCATGCGCGAAAAGGAAGAGGCTATCCTTTCCAGCCTCGGCATCTCCCGTGACGAGACGTTCGTCATCGACGAGCACGAGTACAAGAGCTGAGATGAAAGCGTTTTTCAAAAGCTTTGTCTATGCCTTCAAAGGGATAATACATTGTATAAAGAGCGAGCGCAATATGAGATTTCATTTTTGCGCTGCTTTTTATGTATTGATCTTTATGCGGTTTTTTGACCTCACCTCCGGCAAGAAGGCAGCGGTCTATATCGTTATTGCCTTGGTGATCTCGCTGGAGCAGATAAACACCGCCATTGAAGCCCTGACCGATATGGTCTCGCCGCAAAGGTCCGAGCCTGCACGGATAGCTAAGGACTGCGCCGCGGGTGCTGTGCTTGCGGCAGCTATCGGTTCTGTCTGCGTGGCCGTCTGTGTGTTTGACGATAAAAACGGATATATAAAGCTATATGAGTTTTTCAGGGACAAGCCGCTGATGCTTGTGCCTCTTGCAGCTTCGGCCGTGTGCTGGGCTGTGTTTATCTTCGCCAAAAGAAAGGATACAAAAAATGACTGATACAAAAAACGCATTCGTTACGATAATAGGGAGGCCGAACGCGGGCAAATCCTCGCTGCTCAACGCACTTGTGGGCGAGAAGATAGCCGCTGTCAGCGCCAGGCCGCAGACTACCCGTACCAAGATCACAGGCGTTCTCACCCGTGATAAGACACAGTATGTCTTTATGGACACACCGGGTATGCACAAAGCGAGGAACAAGCTTTCCGAGCACATGATAAAGACGATAAATGATTCGGTGGCTGAGCTTGATATCGCGCTGCTTGTTGCCGACTGTACAAAGTCGGTCTCCGATGCCGAAAGGACTCTTGCAGCTGAATTCTCGAAACGCGCTCACGTTATACTTGTGATGAACAAGATCGACCTGGTGGAGGATAAGACCGAATTGCTTAAAAGAATAACCGAATACTCTTCGGTCTATGATTTCGATGAGGTTATTCCGATAAGCGTTGTGAATGACGACGGCCTTGACATCGTGCTTGAAGCTATCGACAAATATGCTTCCGAGGGGCCTCACTATTTCCCCGATGA
>CAMNBY010000130.1 GCA_946533615.1 uncultured Clostridia bacterium | reverse complement strand
TTGCCGACGCCGGGCTCGCCGATGAGGACAGGGTTGTTCTTGGTCTTTCGCGAGAGTATGCGGATAACGTTTCTTATCTCGTTGTCACGTCCGATAACGGGGTCGAGCTTGTTCTCGCGAGCCAGCACCACAAGCTCCGAGCCGTACTTTTTAAGCACGTCGTAGGTCTCCTCGGGGTTCTGGCTCGTTACCTGCTGGGCTCCGCGAACCTGCTGCAAGGCAGCAAGCACCTTGTTCTTGCTGATGTCGAAGGACTTGAAGATGCGCTTTATGTTCTCGTTCGGATGCTCCATTATGCCAAGCAGAATGTGCTCGACCGAGACATACTCGTCTTTCATTCTCTCGGCGGTCTGCTCGGCCTCGACAAGCGCCTGATTGAGCGCGTTCGTCACATAAACTCCGTCCTGCGGGCTGGCACCGCCCTGGACCTTCGGCAGCGCCTCAACTGCGTTCCTGAGCTCCTGCGCAACGGCATCGGCATTGGCGCCGAGCTTCAGCATCAGCTGCGGTATAAGCCCGTTTTCCTGCTCCATCAGCGCAAGCAGGACGTGCTCCTGATCTACCGCCTGATTGCCGTGCTGTATCGAAATGTCCTGTGCGCTCTGCATAGCTTCAAGCGAGCGCTGTGTAAATCTGTTGGTGTTCATATATCGTTTCCCCTTTCGTTATCTGTACGTTTAGTTGGACTCTTTTGTTCTGCTAAAGTATTATTACGCCCTTTTGCAAGTAGGCTTTCAGGCGCTTTTCGATCTCTGCGGAGGCCTGCTCTTTGTTGTCGGCACCGTCAAAGTAGAGCCTGATGCACTCGTCAAGCAGGTTGATGTAGCCGCCGATGGCCTGAGCTATCTGCTCGTCCGAGAGGGCTGCGCCGTTGGGCGAGAAGAAAGCTCTGGTGTAGGAAGCATCGCCTCCCGACCACGGAACGCCCTCAAAGAGCTTGCTCAGGTACTTCCCTTCAAGGCCTATCCACAACGCAAAGAACCCCTTGACCATATTGATAAGGGCTGCGCTCTGGGTTCGGAGCGAGATCTTCAGCCTGCCGACCTCGCCGCTGAAGCTGCGGTAAAGCTCGACGCTGTAGTTCACCGTCGGGCGGTACTTGAATTTGAGGGGGCTCTTTATCATTATTGCTGCGCCGCCGCTCTGAGCCACGGTATGAGGCTTCGGCGCGAGCAGCTTCTCTATCCTGTCGAAGATGTCCTTCATTCGCATCTCGGGAGTCATCAGCGACACCCGCTCCGCGAGTATCTGGTTTATCAGGTTGCTGCGGCTGGTGCCCAGTGAATACGCCATCTCGTCGATGGCCTCCACCACATCGTCCGCAAGGACTATGCTGTAAACGCTCTTATTCATTTTACCACCTCTAATAGCAGAAAGTATTGTAAAGCATCACTCCGCAGAGAGCGATGATGTTGAGCACTGCTGCCAGGATAAGTCTGTTGTCTCTGTTCTTTTCTAACTTTTTCATTCTGCTGTCTCCTTTCGGGGGCGCTTCTTTGCAGCCTTTCCGTGTTCTGAGAATATTATAGCACAGTCAAAATAATTTGTCAAGCGTTTTATATAATTTTTCTTGCAAATTATTCAGCACTGCGCAAAAGATTTTGAAAAATAAATGTTGATATATTGACATATTATCCTGTCTGTTGTATAATAACTAAGTATTGTGCATTATTAGCATGATAACATAATAAAACAAAGAAAAGGAGAGTAGACACATGAGCGAATACCTTATAGAGACAAAAGATCTTACAAAAGTATTCGGCAAATTCAAGGCTGTCAACAACGTGTCGATGCACGTTGAAAAAGGCGCGATCTACGGCTTCATCGGCAAGAACGGCGCAGGCAAGACCACCTTTATGAAGATGATCTGCGGGCTTTCCACTCAGACATCGGGAAGCATAACGCTGTTCGGAAAGAGCGGTGCCGGGCTTGCAGAAGTCAGAAGAAAGATAGGCTGCCTTATCGAGAGCCCGGGCATCTACCCGAAGCTCAACGCCTTCGACAACCTGAAAATGAAGGGCCTTGCAATGGGCTGCTACGACAAGAAAAAGGCGGAAGAGATGCTCGAGCTTGTCGGCCTTTCACACACGGGAAAGAAAAAATCGGGCGAGTTCTCGCTCGGTATGAAGCAGAGGCTCGGCATCGCGATGGCGCTCACGGGCGACCCCGAGATGATGGTGCTCGACGAGCCCATCAACGGCCTTGACCCCCAGGGCATCGTCGAAGTGCGTGACACCATCAGCCGACTTGCCACCGAGCGCGGGATAACCATACTTATCTCCAGCCATATCCTTGGGGAGCTTTCGCGTATCGCTACACATTACGGCATTATCAATCAGGGCCAGCTCATCAAGGAGCTTTCCTCTGATGCTTTGCAGGCAGAATGCACTGCCCGCCTCGAGCTCAGGGTGGACAATGTTCAGATCGCCACCGAGCGTCTTGCGGCTGCAAACATTGCTCACACCGTTGTCGGCCCCGAGCATATCCACATCACGAGCAACGTCGAGTACAGCGGCGAGATCAACCGTGATCTTGTAAATCACGGCGTTCTCGTCAAGGAGCTCGCTGTCCGCGGACAGGATCTCGAGGAATACTATCTTAAGCTTACGGGAGGTGTTTCCAATGCTTGACATACTGAGAATGGATCTTTTCAGAATGCGCAAGATGCGTGCTTTCTTTGTAACACTTATCGTGGCATCTCTGCTTATGGCCATATCCACGTTTACGGAAAAGCTGATGCGTGACGCCTATAAGAAGCTCATAGAAGAAGACGGTGATACCGCCGCGGTGCAGGAGCTGGAGGAGGACGAGGACGCAGAAGCCCTGCTCAACGAAGATCCCGAGGTCGAGGATATGTCCAAGCCCTATGTCGATCAGATATATGCAAGCTACATAAGCGGTATGTTCCCTGCGCTGATGATAGTTATATTCACGGTGCTTTTCGTAAACGCCGACCACGTTTCGGGCTTTATCAAGAGCATCGGCGGTCAGGTGCGGCACCGCTGGCATATAGTAGTATCCAAGATCATCTGCATATTGCTGTACACGCTGATAATGCTCCTGTTCCTGCTGTGTCTCCAGACAGTGCTGAACTTAGTGTTCTTCGGCGAGGTCAGCTTCAACGACACGGGCAAGCTCATCACCTACATAATGCTCGGCTTCCTGATGAACGGCGCCTTTGCGATGATGGCTGCGGCGATCACCATTTTCACCCGCAGCAACCTCATCGGCCTCCTCGTCTCGATTCTCGATGCTCTGGGAATGTTCAACCTTATAGCAATGCTTGTGAACCTGCTGCTCGGTAAGGCAGATATCAAATTTGATCTCAACAAGTATATGCTCTCCTACTGCATCAATCAGGTGCATTACGGCTCCACCTTCAGCAGCGCTTCTCACGAGCTTATCGTTGCGGGCTGCTTCTTCGCGGTCTGCATGGCAGGAAGCCTGTTCATCTTCAAGAAGAAAGACATAGCCTGATAATGTTATATAATAACATATTTTCCCGAGGCCGGAATATTTTTCGGCTTCGGGAAATTTTTTTCAAAAAAAGCTTGACAAACAGAAAATAATGCTGTATAATATATAACTGTGGTGCTGCTATGGCTCAGTCGGTAGAGCACATCCTTGGTAAGGATGAGGTCACCAGTTCGAATCTGGTTAGCAGCTCCAACAACGAAGCAAGGTCTTTACGGCCTTGCTTTTTTGTTTCCCCGATTTCGGCTTTTGTGAGCAAAAATCGCGCTTTTGCATATAATAAATTGTAGATTATTATACTTGTTAAATCTTTGACATTATGGTATAATTATTTTGGGAATATATTATTTTAAAGGAGTAAAGTGAAATGAAAAAACTACTGGTCTGCCGAGAAACAGACCCGCGCGAGACACGCACACCGCTGATACCCGATGACGTTAAGCGGCTCATATCAATGGGCTACGAGATCAAGGTGGTCAAGGGCACGGGCGTCAAGAGCGGTTTCTCCGATGAAGCCTATGAAAAGGCAGGCGCCGTGCTCGTCGATTCAAACGAAGAGGGCTACAAGGGCAGCGAGATCGTTCTCCGCATAATGAAGCCAGAGAGCATCGAGGGCATCGAAAGCGGCACCCTGCATTTAAGCTACCTCGACCCGTTCAACGAGAGACAGCTTCTGAACGATATGGCGAAGGCGGGTATTCAGGCCGTTTCGCTTGAAATGATACCCCGTACCACCCTTGCGCAGAAGATGGACGTCCAGTCCTCGCAGACATCATTGGCGGGCTATGTGGCAGTCGTAAACGCCGCCGCAAAGCTGCCTAAGATCCTCCCGATGATGGTCACGCCTTCGGGCACGATCAACCCCGCGAGAGTGTTTATCATCGGCGTTGGCGTAGCAGGCTTGCAGGCTATCGCGACCGCCAAGCGCCTCGGCGCAAGGGTCGATGCCTTCGACACAAGACCCGTTGTTGAGGAACAGGTCAAGTCTCTCGGCGCGAGCTTCGTAAAAATCGACCTCGGCGAGATGGGACAGACCGATCAGGGCTACGCAAAAGAGCTGACTCCCGAGCAGGTCGCCAAGCAGCAGGAGGCGCAGGCAAAGGTCTGCGAGCGCTCAAATATCGTTATCACCACCGCAAAGGTCTTCGGCCGCAAGGCGCCGAGGCTTATCAAAAAAGATGTGCTTGACCGTATGCAGCCGGGCTCGGTCGTCGTTGATATGGCGGTATCCACGGGCGGCAATGTCGAGGGCAGCAGGCTCTTCGAGGACGTTGTCACCGACAACGGAGTGACTATAATGTCTGGCGATCTGCTCGAGCGGCAGGTGCCTTACGATGCCTCAAAAATGCTCAGTGGCAACTTCACCGCGTTCCTCACTCATTTCTACAATAAAGAGTCCAAAGAATTGGACATCAATATGAATGACGAGATAATGCGCGGCTGCCTTCTCACGCAGAACGGCGAGATAATCCACGAAAAATTCAAATAAGGAGAAGATAGAATTGGCAACAGGAGAAATTTTGCTGCTCGTTTTTGTGTTCGTGATCGCGGGCTTTCTCGGGGTCGAGCTGATCTCGAAGGTGCCCTCACAGCTGCACACGCCGCTTATGTCCGGCACGAATGCGATCTCGGGCATTACAATAGTTGGTGCTATTTCAGCGACCGCCGTCGCTCTGCACACCGACGGTATGGTGTCGAACATCTGCGGCTTTGCGGCGATCGTTCTTGCGACGATAAACGTTATCGGCGGCTATCTCGTAACCGACAGAATGCTCGGAATGTTCAGATCAAAGGAGAAAAAGGGGGATAAAAAGTGAGCTGGGAAAACGTCAGCACCGTCCTGACGACGATACTTTACATGGTCTCGGCGGTGCTTTTTATCCGTGGTATTAAGCTGCTCGGCAAGGCCGACACGGCGAGAAGGGGCAACCTGATGTCCAGTGTCGGAATGCTGATCGCAGTGGTGACCGTTCTGCTTGAAAAAAACGTCACCGACACCCTCACCGAGGGGCCTGCTAAAAACGCCTACATCTGGACCCTGGCGGCAATAGTCCTCGGCGGTGTCATCGGCGCTGTCTGGGCAAAAAAGGTAGAAATGACAGGAATGCCGCAGCTCGTGGCTCTGTTCAACGGCTTCGGCGGTCTCTCTTCCCTGCTCGTCGCCCTGACGCAGTATATGACCGACAAGAGCATCAACGTGTTCAGCTCCGTCGCTCTCGGGCTGACCATCGCGATAGGCGCGATAGCCTTCACGGGCTCGGTCGTTGCGTGGGGAAAGCTCTCGGGCAAGATGTTCAAAAAGAATATATCTATCCCGGGCAAGAACGCGATAAACGCGCTGCTTGCTCTGATCGGTCTCGGCGGCGTTGTGATGTACGCCCTTAGCGTTGCGGACGTCGTTGACACAGGCATCGGCGAGATCGGCGTTATCATCACGACCGCAGCATACCTGCTGCTCGGATTCACAATGGTAATCGCCATCGGCGGCGGAGATATGCCCGTTATCATCTCGCTGCTGAACGCATTCTCGGGCCTGGCTGCGGCATTTGCGGGACTTGCGATGAGCAACTCCGTGCTGGTCGTTTCGGGCTGTCTGGTCGGCACGAGCGGCCTTATCCTGACGC
>CAMNBY010000129.1 GCA_946533615.1 uncultured Clostridia bacterium | reverse complement strand
TTCAAGGAGAATTTGGGTAATATGACGGAAAATATGCAAGCAGATAGCGTGCAAAGGCGTTAGCCGGTGGTTGTGCGGTGTTGCCTTAACTAAGTCCTCGGCGCGGAAGGCGACGAGGACTTTTCTGTGAATGACGAACAGAAAAGATGACCAAAGCTCCAAAGTGTAAACAACTTTCCAAAAAGAACAAGTCTTCACAGAGCTTCGACCCCGCCGTCACACAAAATTAGCCGCCCTTTGCAATCTTGCAAAAGGCGGCTTTCGCTGGCGCAGCGTGTGCGCCTGGTGCGCCCGACAGGAGTCGAACCTGCGGCCTCAAGAGTCGGAGTCTTGCGCTCTATCCAACTGAGCTACGGACGCTTTTTTAATTCACCCACCAATGCCTCAATTCTGCGCTTGGCATAGGTCTCAGCGCCGCCCTCTAAGGGCGGTGGGAGGCTTTGTGAATGAGGCGGTGGTGCAGCCGTTAGGCAGGCTTGTTTGCGGGTGGTTCTATTGGGGCTTAGTGGTCGGCTGAGTTGAAAACCTGAATGGATAGTTGATAGTGAGCGGTGCCGCCCGCGGCGGGTTATTCTTCACGCTCAAGGCGGCGCCTAAAATAACTATCAACTATCAACTATCAATTCCAATTGTGCATTGTGCATTGAATATATTATCTTATCTTCGCTCCGCAGGGGAGGGTCTGGTCGGGGAAGACTACCGCTGCGCCGCCGTCGGGGGTGTCGGCTGCAAGTATCATTCCCTGAGACTCGACGCCGCAGAGCTTCGCGGGCTTGAGGTTGGCAACGATGATGACCTTCTTGCCCGTCAGGTCCTCGGGCTTGTACCACTCGGCGATGCCGGAGACTACCTGCCTTCCGCCAAAGCCGTCGTCCAGCTGGAGGCAGAGCAGCTTCTTGCTCTTCTTCACCTTTTCGCAGCTCTTGACCAGTGCCACGCGCAGGTCGGCTCTCGCAAAGTCGTCGATGCTTATTTCCTCGGCGAGGGCAGCAGGCTCAAAGTCTGCGGCCTTCTCGGCCTTGGAGAGATTGGCCTTTGCCTCTGCCATGTTCTTCTCGATGATGGCGTTCAGCTCGGCGATCTCCTTGTCCATATCTATTCTCGGGAAGAGTATCTCTCCCTTGCGGACAGTCACGTTCTTGGGCAGCACGTCAAAGCTTCCAAGCTTTTCATAGGTCACGTCCTCGGCCGAAGCGCCGATCTGCTCCCAGACCTTGGGCATGGTGGTAGGCATAAAGGGCGCAAGCAGACCAGAGATCACGCGAATAGCCTCCAGCAGGTTGTAAAGGACTGCCGCGAGGCGAACCTTCCTGCTCTCGTCCTTGCCAAGCTTCCAGGGCTCGTTCTCGTCGATATACTTGTTCGCTCTGTCAACGACCGTGAATATCTCCTCAAGGGCGTTTTTCAGTCGGGTCTCGTCAATGCATTTATCGACCTTTGCACGGAGAGAGAGCACCGCCTCCTTCAGCGACGCGTCTACCTCTGCCTCCTCGCGGTCTTCGGGAAGAGTGCCGCCGAAGTACTTATCGGCCATTGCAACTGTACGGGAAACCAGGTTTCCAAAGCCGTTGGCAAGGTCGGAATTTATGCGGTTTATCATTATTTCGTTAGAGAACGCGCTGTCGGCGCCGAGAGCCATTTCCCTAAGGATATGATACCTGATGGCATCAACGCCGTAACGCTCGCCCAGCATGAAGGGGTCAACAACATTTCCCAGCGACTTTGACATCTTCTGTGCCTCGCCCTTCTTGTTCTGGAAGGTTATCCAGCCGTGAACGGCAAGGTGCTTTGGCAGCGGAATGTCGAGCGCCATCAGCATCGCAGGCCAGATTATAGCGTGGAAGCGCATGATATCCTTGGCGACCATGTGTACGTCTGCGGGCCAGTATTTGCCGAAATCGTCGTGAGCCGAATTGTCATAGCCGAGGGCTGTGATATAGTTTGAGAGCGCGTCGATCCATACATAGACCACATGACCCTCGTCAAAGGTCACGGGTATGCCCCACTTGAAGGTGGTCCTTGAAACGCAGAGATCTTCGAGCCCGGGCTTGATGAAGTTGTTCACCAGCTCCTGCGCCCTGTACTTGGGCTGAAGGTAGTCGGTCTCCATCAGCAGCTTCTCTATCCTGTCGGAAAAGGGTGCCATCTTGAAGAAGTAAGCCTCTTCTCGGGCTTCGGTGACAGGTCTGTGGCACTCGGGGCAGCAGCCGTTCTCGTCCAGCTGGCTCTCCGTCCAGAAGCTCTCGCAGGGAGTACAGTACTTGCCCTTATACTCGCCCTTATAGATATAGCCCTTATCGTAGAGCGCCTTGAATATCTTCTGCACCGCCTCGACGTGATAGTCGTCGGTGGTGCGGATATAGCGGTCATAGCTGATGTTCATATAGCTCCACAGCTTCTTGAACACCTCGACTATCTCATCGACATACTGCTTAGGGGTAATGCCCTTCTCGGCGGCCTTCTGCTCGATCTTCTGGCCGTGCTCGTCGGTGCCTGTCAGGAACATCACGTCATAGCCCTGCATTCTCTTATACCGTGCGATAGAGTCGCAGGCAACGGTAGTATAGCAGTGGCCTATATGGGGATTACCCGATGGGTAATAGATAGGCGTAGTGATATAAAATGTATTCTTTCCCATTTTTTATCCCTCCGAAAAATAATCACTCCTATTATTATACCCCAAAACCCCAAATAAGTCAAGACCCGGGCGACCCGGGCGCGGGTGCGCAAGTCGCGAGATCGGCGGCAAGCCGCCTCACAACAGCGAAATGTGCCGGGGCTCCCTCGCGATACGGTGGGGGGCAGCCGGATAGAGAAAGAGGAAACCGCCCGAACAAGGCTTTGTCCCCCCCACACCATTCTCCCCAAGCCGGCCGGTTCCAAGGGCGGCCTTAGCCCTTGGCGGAATCCAAAGGCAGCGCCTTTGGTCGCCGACCGCAGTCGGCGAACCCCCCTCCCAACGGGCGCTCCGCACTGGGGTGAATTTCAAAACGCTCCGGGGGAGCGTTTTGAAAGAGGGGCG
>CAMNBY010000128.1 GCA_946533615.1 uncultured Clostridia bacterium | reverse complement strand
GTGTAGCCAAGAAGGTATCCATCAAGGAGCAGGTAGTCGATTTCAAGCCGCAGTCCGTTATCACAAAGGATAACGTTACAATGCAGATCGACACTGTTGTGTTCTTCCAGATCACAAACGCAATGCAGTTCACATACGGCGTTGAAAGACCTATCTCCGCTATCGAAAACCTGACAGCCACTACGCTGAGAAATATCGTCGGCGATATGGATCTTGAAGCTACCCTTACATCTCGTGACTTTATCAACACAAATATTACCAAGATACTTGACGAAGCCACAGACCGCTGGGGCATCAAGGTACAGAGAGTTGAGCTCAAGAATATCCTGCCTCCCGCAGAGATCAGAGACGCCATGGAAAAGCAGATGAAGGCTGACCGTGAGAGGCGTGAAAAGGTCATTCAGGCCGAGGCCGAGAAGAAGTCCCAGATCCTTGTTGCAGAAGGTGAGAAGGAGTCTAAGATCCTTCGTGCCGAGGCTGACAGAGAGTCCAAGATCCTTCAGGCTGACGCTGTTAAGCAGCAGAAGATACTTGAAGCCGAAGGTGAAGCGCAGGCTATCGAAATGGTACAGAAGGCTCTCGCAGACAGCTTGGTAAAGCTGAATGCTGCTAATCCTTCCAAGAACGTTATCGCGCTCAAGAGCCTCGAGGCGTTCCAGAAGGCTGCTGACGGCAAGGCGACCAAGATCATCATTCCGTCAGAGATACAGGGCATTGCAGGTCTTGCAGCCGGCATCAAGGGCGTTATAAACGAAAATGACTTTCAGCAGTAAACAGTGAGAAAAGTCCTCCCTCGCCTTTGAGGACGGGGGAGGCTTTTTGTAAATATTTGTTCCTAATCCATCTGAGAGAGATGGAAAATATATATTATAGGAGGAATAGAAATGAGAGTAGAAGTACAAGGAACTCCGCTGCCGGTTGCGATCTGTCATCTTGAGGCAGGCGAGTCGATCAAGTGCGAGAAGGGCGCTATGAGCTGGATGTCCCCGAACCTTGAGATGAAGACCGAGGGCGGCGGCATTGGCAAGATGTTCTCTAAAGCTCTTCAGGGTGAGTCTATGTTCCACAACATTTACACTGCGATCGGCGCTCCCGGAATGATCGCTATGGGCTCCAGTTTCCCCGGAGACATAATGGTCATGGACGTTGGGGATATTCCGATCATTGCTCAGAAAAAGGCCTTTCTTGCCAGCGATACTACCGTTGATATGAGCATTCACTTCCAGAAGAAGATGGGTGCCGGATTCTTCGGCGGCGAGGGTTTCATTATGCAGAAATTCACAGGCCGCGGAAAGGTGCTTCTTGAGATCGACGGCTGCGTTATGATGTATACTCTCGCCCCCGGCGAGTCTATGCTGGTCGATACTGGCTGCCTCGCAGTTATGGACGGAACTGTCAGCATAAACGTTGAAACTGTCAAGGGCCTCGGCAACAAACTGCTTGGCGGCGAGGGCTTCTTCAACACAAGAGTTACAGGCCCCGGCAGGGTATGGTTACAGTCCATGCCTTCCTCCAAGCTCTTTGAGTCTGTAAATCTTGTAGCACACTGATAATGGCGTATATCACTGTAAAATACCGCTCAAAGGCGCTTTGCAGGCCTGTCAGCTTTGACGTTTTTATACCAAATGACCCCGACACCCTGCTCCCATGGGAGCAGGGAAGTGAGGGCGGCGGCAGGTTGAAGACCCTCTTTCTCCTGCACGGCTATTCGGAAAGCGGCTTTAACTGGGTCCCCGAGCAGCTTGCAGCAAAGTACGGTTTTGCCGTGGTAATACCCAGCGGCGAGAACAGCTTCTGGCTCGACGGTGAGGCGACGGGCAGCAAGTTCTGCACCTTTGTCGGCGAGGAGCTCCCCGATTATGTCAACCGCACCTTCGGGCTTGCCGACAGCCGCGAGGACACCTTTGTCCTTGGGCTCTCAATGGGCGGCTTTGGCGCTCTGCACACTGCGCTTACTTATCCGGAGCGTTTCGGGAAGGCGGGAGCTATGTCCTCGGCGCTGATAGTTCACGAGGTCGCAGGCATGACCGATGGCACAGACAACGGCATCGCCAATTACGCCTATTACCGCGAGTGCTTCGGCGAGCCCGCTGAGGTCTTGAAAAGCAGGAACAACCCCGAGGCGCTTATCGACAAGCTCCTTTCAGACGGCGCAAGGCTGCCTGAGATCTATATGTGCTGCGGCACCGAGGATTTTCTGTTGGAAAACAACCGCGAGTTCCACCGCTTCCTCGAAAGCAGAGGCGTTGCGCATATCTATAAGGAAAGCACAGGCACTCACGATATGCGCTTCTGGAGCGAGTACACAGAAAAGATCGCCGACTGGATGTTCGGCTGAAAAAGCAAAAGGAACGGACCAGCTGTCCGTTCCTTTTTTTCATATTTCAAACTCGACAACGCCGTCTGCAAGTCTGTAAAGGGCGCCGATAACTTTCAGCCCGTGTTTTTCCTCGCTCTGTATCTCAAGGCTGCTTTCTATTATGGAGACGCTGCGCTTTACGTTCAGACAGCAGGCTCTGTGATCGTCGGTCTCGGAGCCGATCGCGGCCTTGATCTCGTCGGTAATGAATTTGATGTAGCCCTCTGGGTCGTGGTTTATGGCTGCATCGACAGCGCCGCAGTGATCGTGGCCGAGGACAACTATCAGCCTGACTCCGAGATGCTCGGCTGCGTATTCTATCGAGCCCAGCTGGTGGTCGTCAATGACATTCCCCGCTACCCTTATAACGAAAAGCTCACCTATCCCTGCGGAAAAGATGCTTTCGGGCAGCACGCGCGAGTCGGAGCAGGCGACTATCACCGCGTAGGGCTGCTGACCGTTTTCAAGGGTGTCCAGCCTCTTTGCGGGCGAGATGTCGGCTGATGAGGTCAAGGCGCCTATGTATTTTTCGTTGCCGCTTTTGAGTCTTTCAAGAGCCTCGGCGGCTGATATTGCTTTTGTGTGTGACATTTCACTCGCTCCCTTCAATACTATTTTATCACTCAATGCCTTTCAGGTCAAGGGCTGTTTATGTATAATCGCGACGCCTTCGGACAATACTATTATCGGCGAGATAAATAGTATTCGGAGGCGTTTATGCAATTCAATAAAGTTGAGATCAGCGGAGTCAACACATCTGACCTACCTGTCCTGCGAGAGGAAGAAAAGCTTGAGCTGCTCAAAAAGTCAAGGGCGGGAGACAAGGCTTCGCGTGACAAGCTGATCCGCGGAAATCTCAGGCTTGTGCTCAGTGTCTTGCAAGGCTTTGCGGGCAGGGGAGATTCGCCCGACGATATGTTCCAGGTTGGCGTCATCGGGCTTATCAAGGCTATCGACAATTTCGATATCACCCAATCGGTCAGATTTTCGACCTACGCAGTTCCGATGATCGGGGGAGAGGTCAGGCGCTATCTGAGAGACAGCAGACCTCTGCGGGTAAGCCGCTCAATGCGGGACACAGCATATCGGGCGATGCAGGCAAAGGAGCGCCTTATCGCTGCCACGGGCCGCGAGCCGACGGTCGATGAGCTTTGTAAAGAAACCGGTATCCCGAGACAGGAGCTTGTGACGGCTCTTGAATCGGCAGTTGATCCGATCTCGCTTTATGAGCCGGTGTTCTCCGATAACGGCGATGCCCTCTATCTTCTCGATCAGCTGGGAGACAAGGGCGATGATCTGCAATGGCTTGATGATCTCTCGGTCAGGGAAGCTATTGCAGAGCTCCGCCAGCGCGAAAAGAACATTCTTTTCCTGCGTTATTTCAAGGGCAGGACACAGACCGAGGTCGCAAAGAGTATCGGCATCTCGCAGGCTCAGGTATCTCGGCTCGAAAAGAACTCCTTGGACAAGATCAAGGCTCGGTTCCGCTACTGAATGAATATGACAAGCTTTAAGCTGCATACTATTATACATCTTTACGGGAGGTGTATTTATGGTGTGCAGCTTTTCGCAGTTAAGGAACAAAGAAGTGGTAAATATAAAAACAGGCGTAAAGATCGGGTACATAGATGATGTTGAGATAGACACTGAGACCGGCAAGATCAGCGCATTTCTGATATTCGGGAGAGCAAGAGCCTTTGGTCTTATAGGTCGTGATGATGATATTGTTCTCAAATTCAGGGATATTGAGCTTATAGGGGAAGATACGATCCTTGTAAACATCAAGGATGATGCGATTTGCATAAAAGAAAAGGCTTGCAAGTCCGAAAATTTGTTGAAATGACGGAGCGATAGGACTTGCAATCGGGCTCTGAATATGATATAATATTAAAGCAATTCGCACGCCTGCGTTTTTGCTGTGGTCCCTTGCATTTGTGAGGGTGAAGGCAAGCTAAGCGCGGCGGAGGATACACATCCGCGAAAGCGGAAATAAAAACCAACAGGAGGTTACTACCATGGCAGTAGTATCAATGAAGCAGCTTCTTGAGGCCGGCGTACATTTCGGCCACCAGACAAGAAGATGGAACCCGAAAATGGCACCGTACATTTTCACAGAGAGAAACGGCATCTACATCATCGACCTGCAGAAGACCGTTAAGAAGCTTGAAGAGGCTTATATGTTTGTAAGAGACCTCTCGGCCGAGGGCAAGGACGTGCTTTTCGTAGGCACAAAGAAGCAGGCAGCAGAGTCCATCAAGGAAGAGGCTATCAGAGCTGATGCTCACTATGTAAACGCAAGATGGCTCGGCGGTATGATGACCAACTTCAAGACCATTCAGAGACGTATCAAGAGACTTGAGCAGCTCCGTCAGCTCGAGGCAGACGGCACATTTGACCGCCTCACCAAGAAGGAAGCAGCTAAGCTCAACCTCGAGATCGAGAAGCTTGAGAAGTTCATGGGCGGTATCAAGAACATGAAGAAGCTCCCCGGAGCACTCTTTGTTGTTGACCCCCGCAAGGAGAAGATCGCT